>CAZBFW010000340.1:327-5258 GCA_964491135.1 uncultured Phycisphaeraceae bacterium
GAACCGTCCTGATTTCCCGCAAGGGCCGCGTGGACGAGGAGACATTCCGGCCGTTTGGGTCGCAGTCCGCCCGCATTGCCCACGCCGACTTGGTAGACCGCAACGGGCAGGGTGACACGATCCTTGTGGTCGGTGCCAGCGAATCCGTAAACGGTCAGTGCCTGTTCGCTTATGACCACGACCTGAAGGAGATTCCGGGCTGGGAGCCGAAGCTGAACGATACGAGGAAGTGGCCCGATTGTGCCGGTTCCGGCAGCCTCGCCACGTTCGGTTGCACGACTTTCGAGGCGGCGGACGTGGACGGCGAACCGGGTGAAGAGATCGTCGTGATTGCGGGGGAAGGCCACCAGTACGCCACGCGGCTGTCGGTGGTGGACTCGCGGACCGGCGACGTTCGCTCGACGTTCTGGCACACGGGCGGGCTGTCGCACGTCTGCGTGTCGAGCGAAATCCTGGCGGACAAGGTGCTGATCGTGGCCGCGGGCCAGAACAACCTGCTGGACGGCCGCGCCCTTCCGAAGGAGGACTCCACCGATAGGAATGCGCTGACCGGGTGGGACAAGGTTCCGGTGGTGATGGTGCTGGACGCGGCGGCGATAGACGGCCTGTGCCCGCAGCCGCTGGCGGATATCGACATTCCACCGGCCCGGCCCCTGGCCTATGGATTCTTCGATTTCTCCATGGAGTCCAGACCGCCTGACACGAAAGGCCGCAATGTGCCGGGTCCGGATGACTCAATGATCATCGATCGCGTCTGGCTGGCCCCGCGGGCAGACTCGGACGGTTCGCTGACCGGCAAGGAAATCCGCGTCAATGTGAAGAAGCCCAAGAGGCAAGGGGTGTCCGGCTCACTGTATTTCTCGCCCGAGCTTGACCTTCTCGACGACAACCAACTGCACCTCGAAGACTGGCACAAGCACTGGCAGGTCATCGTCCGCGACGGCCAGTACGTGGGCCCGGCGGCGGCATGGGCGAAACGAGACTCGCCCACACCGAAACCGGGCTGATTCGATCAGGATCCTTTTGGTGTTCCTGCTGCCGCGACCCGCCGATGGATGTTGCGTCGCCGACATTACTTTCTCTCGGGCTGCGCAAGACAACGCCCCGGAGTTGCTCACGGGGCGTTAGTCCTTGCTGCATTGCTCCAAGTGCAGCCCACTGTCGTTACCGTGTGCGTCGGCGGCCGAGCATTACCAGCACGCCCAAGGCCAGGACAGCACATGTTGCAGGCTCCGGCGTCATGGCAACACCAATGCGGTATTCGTTGGCGCTCGCCTGCCCCGTGTACCAGACCCAGTAGTCTTCGCCCACCTTCATCATCGACGCGCCTCCACGCGGCGGGCCTGCTCCCGTTGAGTAGTCGTCCCACGAACCCGCCGTTCCAAGATCAAGGATCGGATCATCCGTACGGGTGAAGGTGATGCCGTCGTCTGACCAGGCCAGCCCAAGGCGGCCGCCGATCGCTGTCTCGTCCCCACCACAGACAAGAAGGTAATACCGCCCATCTTCAGCATACACACCGCCAGGGCGCACCCAACTGGAGTCATACCCCACGCCGTCCGGAAGCAGGACAGGCTCAGTCCGCTTCGTCCAGATGACGCCATCATCCGAGGTTGCCAAACCGACGGTTCCATAGTTCGAGGTGCCGTCTGAGGCACCGTACCACATCTTGTAGCCATCGGCATCGTGTAGCACCTTCGGCGCATAGACACCGTAAGAGTCGAAGCTTCCTGATGCGCCGGCTGTCAGGACGGTGCCTTGCCTCGTCCAGTTGACACCGTCGGGCGAGGTCGCATATTCGATCCAGGAATCGCCCGGGTGACCACCACCGTTGTGAGCGCGGTACCACATCTTGTACGCGTTGCCTTCTTTGATGACAGAAGGGCTCCAATTCGCGTAGGTGTTCGTCGGCAAGACGGTCACAGGCTCCGACCAACTCAGCCCATCCAACGATGTTGAGTAAAATATCCCTTCGGCATGGCCACCAAGCCACATCTTGTAGACACCATCATCCATCATCACGCACGGTTGTCCCCGGGATGCCGTGGCGATCACGGGATTGTTCTCGTACTTTGTCCACGACAGACCCTCAGGACCCGCCAGTGCGAAGGAAGACAGCATGAGAACGACCGAAAGCGCGGTCCAGGGACGATCCATTGGTCTCAACATTGGGCATCTCCTCCTCAAGTGGTTCAGTTTGCGTAGCACGGTAAGGCCACGCGCCTCACGCGCACTCCGCTGTTGAATCTCTGCGTTTTTCAGGCACGACGGAATGCGCCGATTGGCAGGCGAAGCAGGCCGGACCGCACTGCAACCCGCTGCTCCTGCTTCGTCAGGCCGAACCGACGGGCGGTGGCCCTTCGCTGCGGCGCGGTCAGCAGATCGGAAAAACCGTTGTCGCTCGCCATCTGCGCCAGCCACTCCATCAGGGCCGCGTGCGTCGACAAGGCGGCCGACGGCCTGCCCGGCCGACCACCGCGATCCGGGTTGGCCGCATGTCCGGACGACCTGTCTATACGGTTCAGAACGTGAGGCAGTGGGGGTTCTGACGGGCGAGTTACGAATTTACTGAACCGGCAGGCGGACGTGCGGGGGAAGGGGTGCCCGCGAGGCGGGGACCGAGAACGGATTCTCGGTCCAGCAGCGCGGCCGAAGGCTGTGCCGGCACGGCGGGCCGGTGACGGGGTGTCACTTCTTCTTGCGAATCGCTTTGGGTTTCTTCGTCTTGGGGGCCTTGGCCGCGGGCTTGGCGGCGGCGGTCTTTGTCTTGGCGGGCGCCCTGGCCGCCTTGGCGGCCGATGCGGCCTTGGTCGGTGCCTTGCGGGCGGCCGGTGGTTTCGACTTGCCTGTAGCGATCTTCTTCAACGCAGCCTGCTTCGTCGTCTTGGCCGTCGACTTCTCCGCGATGGCCGCGGCCTTTTCCACCGGCCGCGGTGGCGTCGGACGGGCCCTGGGCGCACGCATGCGGCTGTCGTCTTCGAAAACGCGAGCCGGCGCCGGCTCCCATTTCTTCTTCACGGTCGGTCCCGGCGGCACCGGGTCCGTCAGGGCACTGATCAGCAGCCCGGTGTAGTAGCCTTCCTTCTCCAGACGCACCAACTGCGCTTCCGCGTCCTTGCGCTCGACGCACTTGAGCAGCGTCAGCGTCAGCCCGTCGGCATAGCCTGTCAGCTTCCAGGCAAACGCCGGCGGCTCCTTCTTGCGGGCCGCACTGCTGCCTGAAACGGCGACTTCGCCGTCCTCTGCTTCCTTGATTGCCGTATCTTTGGATTCGTCAGCCACGACTTGGACCTGCTCGCGAGAGTACTCACCGACACCGGCGCCCCGGTGTGACCGCCCCCACCGGGGAAAACGCGGGGCAACCTGCGGGCGATGGCCGGGGACCGAAAGAGGCGCCCCGCCTGCACCGCGCCCGGGAGGACTCGAACCTCCAACCTGCTGGTTCGAAGCCAGCCACTCTATCCACTTGAGCTACAGGCGCTTCCAGCGTTCGCTCGACCGTACCTGGCCCCCCGCCCAACCCCGCGGTGGACGACCGGCCTGCATTATATAAGCCGGCCTACGTAGTGTCACCCCCGGCGACCGAGATTGCAACTGCCTCCCGCTTTTGTGCCGGATGGCGGGCCGGTACCATTCGACCAGCCCAGCAAGCAGGAGGCCAAGGCGATGCGTAACGCGGTCGTGTGGAAGCAGGCCCGGGCGGCCGGGATGGGCGTCCTCATTCTGGCGGCCCTCACCTACGCGCAACAGAAGACCCCGGATGCCAGGACGCCGCACCCCGTCCGGCCGCCGGCCCTCCAAACGGGCGACACCATCGGGATCGTCGCCCCCGGGCATCCGCTGGACCGCGACCGGATTGACCAGGCCGTCCGCCGGCTCGAGGCCATGGGGTTCCGGGCCCGCGTCATCGGCGACGTTTATACCCGCCGCGGGTACCTGGCCGCCACAGATGCCCAGCGGGCCCAGGCCCTCATGGCGGCCTTCCTCGACCCGCAGGTCAAGGCCGTGTTCTGCGGCACCGGCGGCTACGGAACCACTCGCGTTCTGGACCGGCTGGATTTCGACGCCATCCGCCGCAACCCCAAGATCCTGCTCGGGTTCAGCGATGTCACTGCCCTCCACCTGGCCATTCACAAGGAGACCGGGCAGGTCACCTTCCACGGCCCGAACCTGATGTGGGGGTTGGGCAGCGAAGACCGCAGCCTGACGCCGTTCGCCTCCGTGCATCTGTGGCGCAACGTGTGCGACGCGAAGACCCTGGCGGCCCTGGCCGCCCGGTCCGCCGAGCCGGAAGCCAAAGAGCCGGTGCCCGGCTTCGAGGCCCTGACGCGGACCTCGCCCGACGGCACCCTGCGCTATGACCTGTCGCTTTGCGAGCCGGACACCCCCGCGCCGAAGACCCTCCGCCCGGGTCGGGCGCGCGGACGGCTGGTCGGCGGAAACCTCTCGCTGGTCTGTGCCCTGATGGGCACCCCCTGGCAGATCGAGACGAAGGGGCGCATCCTCTTCCTCGAGGACGTCGGCGAAGAGCCGTATCGCATCGACCGGTTCCTGCGCCAGCTCAAGCACGCCGGCTTGCTGGACGGCGTTGCCGGCGTGATCCTCGGCCGCTGGCACAAGTGCGTCCCCGAGAACCCCGAGAAGAGCCTGACCCTGGACGAAGTGTTCGCCGACTACTTCGGCGACGCGCCGTATCCCGTGGTCGCGCAGTTCCCCGTCGGCCACGTGCGGGACAACGCCACCCTCCCGCTCGGCGTCATGGCGGAGCTCGACGCCACCGCCCTGACCCTCACCCTCCTGGAACCCGCCGTGGAGTGAGCACGGCGGGCGTTCGCCGAACGAATTGCGAATTGCGAAGGATGAATTGCGAATGGCGAGGGAAGGGCTTTGCCCGCGAACGGAGGGCGAGGAAAGGCTGCCGGCTGTGGGCT
>CAZBFW010000341.1:0-4992 GCA_964491135.1 uncultured Phycisphaeraceae bacterium
TGCTTCCCGTGGAGCATCCGGAGCGCCCGCCGGTGCCGGACGTCGGCTGGACGCCGGTTCTGGAGGCACCGCGCCTGGCCCGGGTCGTGGGCGTGGGTCGCCTGCGCCTGAAGGATGAGGGGCGCAGCGCGTCGAACTCATTCAAGGACCGGGCCAGCGCCGTTGCGGTGGCGCGGGCCGTGGAGGAGCGACGGTCGGCCCTGGCTTGTGCTTCGACGGGGAATGCGGCGACGAGCCTGGCCTATTGCGCGGCGGTGGCCGATGTTCGCGCGTACATCTTCGTACCGCGACAGGTTCCGGAGGGCAAGCTGGCCCAGTTGCTTGCGTACGGTGCGACGGTTTTTCGCGTGGCGGGCACGTATGACCAGGCGTATTCCCTGTGCACGGAGGCGTGTGAAGCCTTCGGATGGTACAACCGAAACTGTGCCGTCAATCCGTACCTGGTCGAAGGCAAGAAGACGGGTGGGCTGGAGCTGGCGGAACAGACGGTGGACGATCCGCCGAGCTGGGTGGTTTGCAGCGTGGGCGACGGCTGCTCCATCGCGGGCGTGGCCAAGGGGCTGGCGGAGATGAAGGCACTGGGTTTCACGAGCCAGATTCCGCGCATGCTGGGCGTGCAGGCGGCCGGCGTCGCGCCCGTCGCGTATGCGTTCACGAGGGGGCGTCCCTCCGTCCCGGCGGAGGGGACCACGTATGCGGACAGCATCAACGTTCCCGTCCCGCGCAACTGGCGTAAGGCCGTGATCGCCGTGCAGGAGAGCGGCGGCGCGTTCGTTACGGTTGCCGACGAGGAGATCATGCGGGCGGTGAGCCTCTGTGGTCGGCTGGCGGGCGTGTTCGCGGAGCCGGCGGCGGCTGCTGCGATCGCCGGCGTGGCGGCGGCCAGACAGCGCGGAATCATCGACGATCGCGACGACGTGGTGGCGATGATGACCGGTAACGGGCTGAAGGACGTGCCCGGTGCTCTGCGGGCACTCGGGCAGCCGCACGACATTCGGCCGGATCTGGCCGATGTGGCCGCTGTTGTCGAGCGGGGGCAGGTTGGGTAATGGCGATCATCCTGCGAAACGCCATTCTCGTCGATCTCGATCCACCCGGCGTCGAGGAAGGGGAGCTCCGCGTGGACGGCGGATTCATCGCGGCACGCGGTCGCGCGGCTGCCGAGCCGGCGGATACGGTGGTGGATTGTGGCGGTGCGGTGGTGTTGCCCGGCCTGGTGAACGGTCATACCCACCTTTACTCCTCGCTGGCCACCGGCATGCCGCCGCCGCGGATCCTGCCGACCTCCTTTCGCGAGATTCTTGAACAGGTGTGGTGGCGGTTGGATCGGGCACTGGACGCGGACGGCATCGAGGCGTCCGCCCGGATCGGTGCCCTGGATGCGGTCCGTAGCGGCACCACCGCCCTGATTGATCATCACGCGTCGCCGAACTTCATCGCGGGTTCGCTGGACGCCGTGGAGCGAGGTACGGGCGACGTCGGCGTGCGGATCGTGCAATGCTACGAGACGACGGATCGCCACGGCCCGGACGGCGCCCGGGAAGGGCTCGAGGAGAACCGGCGGTACCTGGACAAGTGCGCCCGGCGGCGGGATGGGCGATACGCGGCGCTGGTGGGGGCTCACGCCGCCTTTACGCTCGAGCGACAGACACTCGAGGAACTGGGCGCGTTGGCCGACGCGTTTGACACCGGCGTTCACATTCACGTGGCGGAGGATGCGTGTGACGAGCAGGAGACCCGCCGGCGTCTTGGCATGTCGCTGCTCGATCTGCTGGCGAAAACGGGCATCCTGCGCCCGGCGTCCATCTTCGTCCACGGTACGCACCTGGGCCCCGACGCGATGCCGCTGCTGCGCGAGCACACGCCCACGGTCGCCCACAACCCGCGCTCCAACATGAACAACGCCGTGGGGTACGCGCCGGTGGCGGGGCTTCCCTGTCCGGTGATTCTGGGCACGGATGGAATCGGCAGTGACATGCTGACCGAGGCCCGCTTCGCGTGGTTCAAGGCCCGAGACAGCCGCACTCCGCTGTCCGGAGAGCACGTTCTGGCGATGCTGGCCGGCGCCGCTCGACGCGCCTCGCAGGCCCTGGGCGTCACCCTGGGTCGGCTGGAGCCGGCCGCCGCGGCCGATCTCGTCATCACCGACTACGTACCCACCACGCCGCTGACCGCGGAGAATATCTTCGGGCACCTGGTGTTCGGCCTGGGGTCGCAGTTTGCCAGAGACGTGATGATCGGCGGACGGTGGGTCATGCAGGACCGGCGGATGATGGCGTGCGATGAGGTGGAAATCCGCCGGCAGGCCCGGCAGCAGGCCGCGGCAATCTGGATGCGCATGGCGTCGCCGGCGGAGTGAGTTCTCCGGCGACGGCCCTCTCGGTCAGGCCAGCGGTTCGTAGTCGGCCGGTGTGTTGACGTTCCGGACGACGGCCGGGGAATCGCATTCCACGCGGCATACGCGATCCGCATGGGCGAGCGGCAGGGCTCGCAATCCGGCGTCGCAGCGAGGTGACCGGACGAAGTCCGCCAGGGCGGCGGGGAAGATGAGCGGGTGGCCGGTGCGGCCCTGCCAGGCCGCCACCACGACGGAATCCGTTGCGCCGACAAACCGCGCCACGCACGCCTGGATGCAGTGCGGCGGGATGCCGGGCTGGTCGCCGGGGACGATCAGAATCCCGTCATGTGGCAATACCCGCACTCGCCCGGCCCAGGCGTCCAGCCCCATTCGGATGGAGTGGATCATTTCCGTGGCGGGGTCGTCGTTCAGAACCACCAACGTGGCGCTTGGGAGGGAGTGGTCAATTGCTTCCGCGACTTCGGAGCGGGTCACGACGGCCACGAACATCACGCCGGCCGCTCGCAGAGAGTCCGCGACGGATGCCAGCATCGGCCGGCCGCCCACGTCGAGAAGCTGCTTGGGCCGGCCCATTCGCTCGGATCGGCCCGCAGCCGGGATGATGGCGAAGATACGCGGACGCCGTGCCGGCTGGTCAGATGGGCTCATGGGCCTGCCTCGCGAGGTTGACCTGGTTGACGTACCGCGTGTCGAGCACGCCGGTCAGCAATCGAACCATCGTGTGGTACGCGGCAAGGTCCACACGATACGGCTTGCCGAGAGGCTCCCGCACGTCGACGCGCATGATCTCGTGCGTGTGCGCGTCCACGAGAACGGACACCGGACCGTCGTGGAACGAGCGCGTCCGTTCGCCGGATGATTCCACCACGTACTCACGACCGGCCACGCGCCCGTGGATGCGTCGCCCCGCGACGTCGGCCTCGATCAGGAACCCGTCGCGCGGTACCGCCCGGCGCCACGAGTCCAGGCTGCCGTGGATCGCGGGTTTGTCGCGGTAGGGGGCTCCTTGCTGGGGGCAGAACGTGTCGCAGTTGCCGCACTCGTTGCAGAAATCCGCATAGACGGCGATTTGCCGTTCCTGCTCGATGGTGAACTGACGTTCGACTTCTTCCAGCTTCCATCGCCCCGACGGCTCCACGACTACATTTCGATACGCCAGCATCTCCGGAGCGGTCGGATACGTGAAGATCGCCGCGTTCGGGCAGACGGGTATGCACTTGTCGCACGTGATGCAGTCAAACGTCTTGAGCGCCGAGTCCAGGTGGTGCGGCTCACGGCAGACGCGCTCGTGACGGTATCGCTCTGAGGCGGCCGCGGCCGTGGCCACATCGGCCAGGCTTTGCGTGCCGGCCCGCGCCCGGATGAATCCGGGGATGTCGGTCGCGCCGGCTTCGCGCATCGCGTCGGCCAGTCGACGCAGGTACGCGGGGAGCCGGCCGTAGCCGCCCGAACGAAGCAGGTCCGTACACACGGTGACCGGCACGAAGCCGCACGCCACCGTCTCGGCGACGTTGTCCTTGTCCACGCCGCCGCTGTAGGAGAACGGCAGTTCCGGCCCTACGGCTTCGCGGAGTGCGCGAGCCAGGGCCATGGTCAGCACGTAGAGCGGCTGGCCGGAGAGGTACATGACGGGGCAGTCCGCCCCGAAGATCCTTCGATGGTTACGCACTTCCAGCGTGTTGCAGAGCTTGACGCCGAAGTGGCGACCTCGCACCGCCGCGAAGCCGGCCAATCGGCGGCAAAGCGCCGCCGCTTCGTCGAATTGCAGGCCGGATTCGTATGCTTTCGGGTTCACTTCGATGTCGTGATACCCCATGATATCGTGCAGCAGGCGCTCCAGGCGGTCGCGTCCCAGCAGGGGGGGGTTCAGCTTGACGCACAGGTCGAATCCCTGCTCGCCCAGCAGAAACTCGCCGATCCGTTCAATCTCGTCCGGCGGGCAGCCGTGAAACGTGGAGAGTGTGAGGCTGGTGGCCAGCTCGTGCGGGAAATCCAGCTTCCGGACGGTGCTGAACTCACGCGGAATCTCCGCCCGCAGGCGTTCGACCACGGGTTTCGGGTTCCGCATCTGCCCCAGGAAATGGCAAACCTCGCGACTCTGAATCCCCTGGAGGTCGTAGCCGACGCTGGCTTCGTAGATCACGTCCCCGGCGGCACCGGCCAGGCCCTCGCCCCACGGACCGCGCCGGAACATCTCGATCAGCATGGCGCCGGCCACGTACTCGCGGACGGATTGCGCGATCCGCAGCTCCTGCGACCATTCCACGTTATATCCCACGCCGGCCATGTCGATGCACGGGCGGGGGATCGTCAGGCGGTCGTTCACCTGTACCGTCTTGAGCTCGAGAATCCGCCCGCCCGCCACGTAGCTCAGCAGCAGGTTCTGGGCCATCTGTGTGTGCGGCCCCGCGGCCGGACCGACCGGCGTGCCGGCCGGCCGACCGCGGAACGTTACGCTGAGGTCCGGTCCGTGCTCGTCCGGCCGATACCACTTTCGCGTTGGCAGACCGAACAGCGTGTTCTGCACCTGGGGTTCGCGGTGCAGTCGCGTCACCAAGTCGGCAAAGGAAGCAGGAATGAGTTCTGCCATACGCGCGATTCTCTTGACGGATGAGGGGGGCAGGATTGCCCCC
>CAZBFW010000341.1:5002-5254 GCA_964491135.1 uncultured Phycisphaeraceae bacterium
CCCCCACCTCGCCGCGGACACCCGCACGCCCCCGGCACACGGCAATCTTACAATAAACCGCCGATATGGCCACTCACGCCGACGACCCGTCCCATGCGCCTGAGGTTACCGTCTCGTTTACCCTGAACGGAACGCCCGTCCGCGTCACCACGGACCCGGAGCGGTCCCTTCTGAGCGTACTGCGTGAGGATTTCGGGATCACGTCTCCCAAGAGCGCTTGCGAGCCGCAGGGGCACTGCGGCTGCTGCACGG
>CAZBFW010000342.1:0-5248 GCA_964491135.1 uncultured Phycisphaeraceae bacterium
GCGATCGTAGTCGTGCAGTTTCTTCTGCTCGTCGCTCAGAATGTCACGCCACTCGGAGTTGGCCGCCAGAATCTCCTTCTGCGCCTCCTCGAAGATCGGCCGGATCGCCCGGCCCAGGCGCTGCGCGGTGCGAGCATCCATCTTCCGGTTCGGGTTCTGATACCGCATCATGTCGCGCAGCACGGGCCAGATCTGGTCCTCGTTGTCCCGCAGAAACGCGTTCACCCGCTTGGCCATCATGTCACGGGTGAAGGCCGTCTGTTCCGGGTTCAGGTTGTATCGCCGGGCCACGTTCTCCGCCGCCTGGCGTATCATGTCATCCACGGGCCAGGACCGGTAGACGAGCTCCCGGGCCTTGTCCGCGTCACTGTCGCTTTGGCTCTGCGCGCTAACCGGCAAGACCATTACCGCCATGCCGGCCACCACGCCCAACACCACCCAAGTACGCATGGTCATCGTTGTCGCTACTCCTTTTGCGAGACACCGGGCGCGTACACGCCCTCCATCGGCCTCATTGTACGGGCAAAGTACTGTCCGGGTTGCATGTTTCTTGTCAAGTGGGAGCGGAAAAATCTGCCGGAAACCCGCCGACCCGGTCGTGGACGGGATCCCCGGGTGGATCAGCGGGCTTGGGGGGAGCGGAACCAGGCAAAGAGGCGATGCATAATTCGCCGCATACGTTTGCGCCAGAGGCGGCGCCGCAATTGGGAGAGGGCACTGTTGTCCGATTCAATGGCCAGTGCCTTGTCCAGAAGGGCGCGGGCCTCTGACCATCGTCCCAGCTCCACGCAGGCCAGGGCCGCCCGGTGCATGGCGACCACGTAGTCGGGCTTGAGCTCGATCGCCTGCTGGCACTGGGCCAGGCCGGCGTCGCATTTGCCCTGCATGAAATAGCATACGCCGAGATGGTGGTGGGCGTACGCGGACTTTGCGTCGTGGGCAATGACCTGGCGGAACATCCATTCGGCCTGGTCCGGCTTGCCCAGCTGGAGCAGGCAGTTTCCCATGGCCATGGCTGCGCCGGGGCTGGCCGAATCGGCCTGCAGGGCCAGGGCCAGTTCCTTGCGGGCGTCTTCGTACCGGCCTTGCAGAAGGTACATCTGTCCTATTTGCAGGGCCAGACCCGGGTATTCCGGGTCCAGCTCTCGTGCCTTCTCCAGCCAGGGCTCGGCCTGTTTCGGCTGGCCGCAGCGAAGGAGAAGCTCGCCCGCCGCGAAGTGGGCGGCCACGTTCGTGGGGTCCAGCTCGGTGACCTGGGTGAACTTGCCGAGGGCCTGTGTGAGGTTCTGGGCCTGGACTTCCAGTTCGCCCAACTCGAGCAGGACCTCGATGTCACCGGGATCCTCGCGAAGCTCCGTCAAGTAGTATGAGCGGGCTTCGTCCAGTTGGTTCTTGGCCCGGAAGGCCCGGCCGATCCGCTGGTTCACACCGGGGAAGTCCGGGGCAAGCTCCAGAACCCGTCGCCAGCAGTAGACGGCCCGATCATACTCACCCCGCATCGCCAGGGAGGCCCCCATGTGGAAAAACGCGTAGGGTGATTCATCGTCGATCTGCTGGGCCAGGTAGAACATTTCCTCGGCCCGCTGGTGCTCCCCCAGCTCGGCGTACATCATGACCTGGTGGGCGTAGGCCTGCTCACAGTCGGGCTGGCGTTTGGCCAGGTCCGACAGAACCGCCAGCCCCTCGGTGAAACGACCGAGGCGGGCGAGGTCGATGCCCAGCGAGATGGCCAGTTCCGGCTCTTCCGGCTCCAGATCCAGGGCGCTCTGATACGCGGCGATGGCGTCCTCGAAACGCTCCAACTGGTCGAGGAGGAACCCGCGGTGCGCGTGCCACAGCGGGTTGTGCGGGTTGATCTGCAGCGCGGCATCCACCTCCACCAGCGCGTCCTCCCATTGCCGGGATTCCGACAACTGCTGGGCCCGTTCGATCCGCTGCTCTGCGTCGTACCAGTCGTTCATATGCCTTGCGCCGTGGCGCGGGCCGCCGCATACCGACGGCCCCACCTGAATAGTATCGGCCGCTGGCCGTCCAAACAACCGGCCGGTGCAGTCGGCTGGCGGAATGGCTTGCGCGAGGGTGAGAGCTCGCGTAACCCGCCCGCGTGAGCAGACATGCGTCGCCTTGACCGTGGGACGGGGCCGCCTACAATCGCCCCGCCAGGGATTAGGAACACCATGAACTGTGCGATCATCGGGCTGCCCCAATCGGGAAAAAGCACGCTTTTTGCCGCCGCAACCGGGCTGGCGCCCGCGCCGGGGCAGTTACCCCAACTCCGGCGGGCGGCCGTTCCCGTTCCGGACGGGCGGCTGAAACCGCTCGCGAAGATCTTTGCCTCGAAGAAGATCACGCACGCGAACATCGAGTTCAGCGACTTTCCGGGGTTCTCGCTGGCGGATGCGCACGGGCGGGAGCAGTTCCGCAAGCATCTTCCGGACATCCGCAGCACGGATTGCCTGGTCGTTGTGGTCCGAGCCTTCGAGAGCGACGCGGTGCCGGCCTATCGCAACCGGGTGGACGCATCGGCCGACCTGGCTGAAGTCTGGGAAGAGCTGGTTTTCGGCGACCTGGAGACGGTGACCAACCGCATCGAGAAGCTGGAGGCGGCGCTCAAGAAGCCCACCAGGCACGACGAAGAGAAACGAGAGCTGGCCGTGCTTCAGCATTGCCAGGAGGCACTTGAGAACTCTCGCCCAATCTCCACGGTGCTGGATGAAATCACGGATGCGGCGGGACTGCTGATCAACTTTCCGTTCCTCACGGAAAAGCCGCTCATCGTCGTTTACAACGTGTCGGAAGAGCACGCGGCGGACCCCGATCCGCCGGTGCCCGCGCATGCCCGTGCAGTCGTCAGTCTGTCCGCCGACCTGGAGGCGGAGATGGCCCGGTTGGAGGAGGCCGACCGGGCGGCCTTTCTGGCGGACCTGCGGCTGGAGGCCCCGGCGCAGGAGCGGCTGATCCACGCCTGCCACGGCGCGATGGGGTACATCACGTTCCTGACCGCCGGTCCGACCGAGGCCCGTGCGTGGAGCATCCCGAAGGGTTTCACGGCGGTGGAGGCGGCCGGACGAATCCACACCGACCTGGCCCGCGGCTTCATCCGGGCGGAGACGGTGGCGTACCACGATCTGCTGGCGATCGGCGACTACAAGGCAGCAAAGACCGCCGGGAAGGTCCGGCAGGAAGGCAAGACGTACGTTGTGCAGGATGGGGACGTGATTCTGATCAAGTTCAATGTGTGAGGGATCCAGAGGGGGATTGGGTGCGATGAATCGCGAGTCGCGGCCGTATGCCGACATGAGGGATGCCATACGGCGTCGCATCGAGCGGGCGGCCGATCGGGATGCGCGGATGCAGGTGGTGGTCGACGTTCTTTGGGACGGACTGCGCGACCAGGGCGTGTCGTGGGTGGGCTTCTACACCATCCGCGCGGATGGCGAGGGGCTGGACCTGGGTCCCCATCGGGACAAGCCGGCCTGCACGCCGATCGGGTTGCACGGCGCATGCGGGCAGAGCGTTCAATCGGGCCGCGCGTTGGTGGTGCCAGACGTGCGGGAGCTGGGGGATCAGTACATCGCGTGCGACCCGCGTGACCGGTCCGAGGTCGTCGTACCCGTGCGAGGCACGCGGGGCGTGGTCTGGGGCGTGCTCGACCTGGACAGCCACGACGTGGGGGCGTTTGACGAAGCCGATGCGGACGGGCTCGCGCGCGTCCTGGCCGCGGCGTTTGGAAGTACGGACTGACGCTCTCCAGCCGTCGTGCGGTGTTTGCCGTTCTTCCCTTGTTTCGTCGCGACGGTTCCAAGGGCCTGAAACACCTTGACCATCCGGCGGACGGCGGCGACGATGAGTTCGGGCGGGGCGTACGTTCTCGCCCTCCCGGACGGCTCCGCTGAGAACGTAAGCCAATGGAAGAAACGTGCCCGTACTGCCGCCACGTGGTCTCGCTGCCGCCGAAAGACGCCAACCGTGCGGTCCGCTGTGGCAACTGCGGTGCGACATTACCGAGGCCGGAAGCCCGCTTCGCGGGAGTCGTACCTGCTGCGGCATCTCTGCCTTCAAAGCCCTTGAGTGCCGCCTTCGCGATGCCGTCCCAGCCGGATGGACTGGGAGTGGCGTCGCTGATCCTGGGAATGGTGTTCTTCATCCCGGTTCTCACGCAGGTGCTGGCCATCGCCCTGGGGGCCGCGTCCTTGTTGCGTCGTCTGGCGGCGCATCCACGTCGGGCGCAATCGACCGCGGCGTGGGTCGGGGTCGTCCTCGGCGTGTTCTTCCTGCTGGTCTGGGCGTACTTGGGAATGCGGTTGATCGCGCTCCGGCGGACCGTCGTGACCATGCCCATGCCACCCTACATCGCCACCCCGTACACAAGCGCGGCCGGCGTCGACATCGATCTGCAGGCTGAGAGCCAGGCCATGCACAGGGCCCTGGACCGCGTATCCGTCGCCATCCGGCGGTATCGGAATGACTACCGCCACTGGCCGCATCGAACGGAGGATCTGGCGTCGTTGTACCTGCCCGACTCCGTTGCGGTGCTGCTGGTGCCCAGAGGGGCGCAGGCGGTCCCTCAATTGTGGATGGTGTCGGGCTTGGATCCCGACGCCGACCCGCCGGATCGGATCGTGGCGTACTCCGTTCAGGTCCAGTATGACCTGGAGGGCAAAACCCTGTCTGCTCCACACCGATGGGTGCTGCGGCTGGACGGGCGGATCGAGCTGGTGCCGGCCGATGAGGTGGACCGGACCGTCCCGGGATCGTCGGAAAACCCGTAGTGGAGCGGGCAGCGTCCGCGGCCTATACTCGATGTCACACGGCCGGGATCAAAGGGAAGGGCTCTGGAGGGAACCACCGGGGCGCGGAGCGTTGCGTCGCCTATGGGAGGCGGCTGGAGCGGAGTGACGATGCTGACGCTGACTTTCCTGGGCGTGGGCGGGGCGTTTGCCAAGCGGAACTACCAGTCCAACGTGCTGGTGGAGGCGTGGCACCAGGGGCCCCAACGGCAGCCCGCGCCCGACGAGACCCTTCTCATCGATTTCGGGACTACCGGGCCGCTCGCCCTGCATGATCTGAAGGATCGACCCGGGTTTGAGTACCTCCGCCACGGCGGCCAGGTTGACTATCGCCGTATCCGCAACGTCCTGATCACGCACCTTCATGCCGATCACGTCGGGGGGCTGGAAGAGCTCGCCCTGATGAAAGATCGGAAGAGCGTCGTGTAGGGAAAGAGTGTAGGATGGGGTGTGGGTGG
>CAZBFW010000343.1:0-5247 GCA_964491135.1 uncultured Phycisphaeraceae bacterium
GGCCGGACGAGATGTTTTATGCGGCCAGCGTGCCGAAAATCGCGATTCTGTTGGCTTGGTTTGAGAAGATGCCCGAATCGGCCGAGGAACTCGCCCCGGACGTACGGGCGGCGTTGGGGCGGATGATCAAGCTCTCGGACAATGAGATGGCCGCCCGGTTCAGCCGGCAGCTCGGGCTACCGGCGATCGCGGAAGTGCTCGAATCGCCCGAATACGGCTTTTATGACAAGAAGCGCGGCGGTGGCCTGTGGATGGGCAAGCACTACGCCCCGGGGGACGAGCGACTGCGCGATCCGCTGGAGGATTTGTCGCATGCTGCCACGGTGCGGCAGTGCCTGCGGTTCTACCTGATGATGGAGCAGGGGCGGCTGGCCAGCCCGGCGGCGTCGGCGAAGATGAGGGATATCTTCGCGTCGCCCGAGCTGGAGCACGTGCAGTCCAAGTTCGTGAAGGGTCTGGCCGGGCGCGAACGCACCGTTTTGCGCAAGAGCGGAACCTGGGAAGACTTTCATCATGACACGGCCCTGGTGGAGGGTGAGGGCCGGCGCTACATCCTGGTCGCCCTGACGGAGAGTCCGCGCGGCGAGGAGTACCTCGAAGAGCTGGCCGCGGCCGTGGATGACCTGCTGGCGCCGGCTCCGGACGCCGCGGAATGAGCGGCGCCGCGGGAGGCGGCGGGGTGCCGGGGTTGTCGAAGTCGGGGTGACCCCGTATAGTCCGCACGACTGGCGCGGTTGCTGCTGCGCGGGGACACGACGCGTGGATTTCACTGCCCTGAGCGGGAGCGTTTCATGCTGAGTTTGCCTATCGCCAGTGTATCGGCCCAGTTTGCGTGGTATGACTGGGCCGTCGTCGTCGCGTACCTCATTTTTACGACGCTGCTTGGCATCTGCATGTCCGGCAAGCAGGCGACCATTCGGGACTTCTTTCTCGGCGGTCGCAAGCTCCCCTGGTACGCCGTCAGCGGCTCGATTGTCGCGACGGAAATCAGCGCGGTGACCTTCATCTGCGTGCCGTACGTCGTGTACGCGCCCGGCGGCAACTTCACGTATCTCCAACTGGGGGTCTTCGGGTCCATCCTTGCCCGGATCCTGGTGGGGTACTTCATCGTTCCCGCGTATTACAAGCGAGAGATTTACAGCCCCTACGAGTACATGGGCAACCAACTCGGCACGCGCGTGCGGACGATGACCAGCGGTCTCTTCCTTCTGGGTGCCACCCTTGCCCAGGCCGCCCGCATCTACCTCACCGCGCAGATCATGATCGTCGTCCTCAACGACCAGTTGATGTGGCTGGAAGCACACACTCCGCTTGATAAACTGGCCTGGGCGATCATCATTATCGGCGTGGTGGCTACCTGCTGGACGCTCATCGGCGGCATCACCACGGTCATCTGGTCCAACGTCGTGCTGTTCCTGATTTTCTTCGTCGGGGCCGGCGTCGCGCTGGGCACGGTTGCCTATAGACTGGAGGGCGGCTTGTTTGAGGCCCTCCGCGTGGGCTGGAATGCCACGGACGGCTCCGGCCACTGGGGGAAGTTCACCTTTTTTGATGTATCTCTGAGCCCCTTCAAGGAGTACACCATCTGGACGGCTGTCATCGCCAGCACCTGGGGCGGCCTGTTTTCCTACGGGACCGACCAGATGCTCGTTCAGGGCATGTTCTGCTGTCGCGATGCGCGCCAGGCCCGGCGGGCCATCATTGGGAGCTCGGTAGGGCAGTGCGTCACCTTCCTCGTCATGCTCGTGGGCGTCGGGCTCTACGCCTACTATCAGAAGCACCCGCTGCAGGGCGAAGCGGTGAGCATATTCAACGAGAACCACAACCGCATTTTTCCGATCTTCATCTGCGAGGTTGTGCCCGGGCTCCTGAAGGGGCTGATTATGGCGGCTGCGTTTGCCGCGGCAATTTCCACGGTCATGGGCATCCTCACGGCGCTCAGTCAGACCGTCATGGGTGCCTTCTATACTCCCCTGCGACAGTGGCTCAGGCGAGGCAAGCCGGCGCACGGTAACGAGGCTGCCGAAGACCGCCGAAACGTGCTGCTGAGCCGCATCCTCGTGGTTGTCTGGGGCGTCATTCTGGCCAGCGTGGCGTATCTCATGCAGACGGTCGAGACTCAGTACAAGTCGATTCTCGACCTTGCCCTCGCCATGGTTGGCTTCACCGGTGGCGCCCTTCTCGGCTGCTTTGCGCTTGCCGTTCTGCCGATCCGGGTCGATGGCCGGGGCTACATGTGGTCTGCGCCGCTGTCCGTCTTCTCGGTTTTCGCCCTCGTGTGGCACTACGAATGGACCCACGTTGTCTGCTGGGCCGTTGCCGTTCTCCTGATGGCGCTCTGGATCATCAAGATCATGACGGAAGCCATGGATGTTGCCGTCCTCAGGGATGCCGCCGAGCAGCGACGACGCGCGATTGCGCTGGTGGTCCGAGACTGGCCGCAAACCCTGGTCCTGATGGCCGGGCTGGCGATGATGCTCTGGATCAACTACTACGGACACTGGGGGCAGTTTGAGGTGAACGGCGCGATGAAGTTCAAGACCATCGCGTGGCCCTGGTACATCCCATTTGGCAGTCTGATTACGATCCTGTTCGGGTACCTGCTTTCTCACCGCAAGAGTCGGGATGCGGTGGCCGCGGAGTGATCAGATCGGTGGTCGGGGGATTGGCAGCTTCCGACGGGGCAGAGTCTTCTGCCGCCTTCTGAAGGTCGCCCAAGATCGTGCGCCGGTCCCGGCTTCAGGTGTTCCGCCCCGCCCGGCGTGACGATACCCACCGGTATACCAGAGCCAGTGCGAATACGAACACCGCCAGGGCCGCCAGGCGCCAGACCAGCCTGGCCGCCACGGCGTCGGCTTCGCCGGCCGCTCGCGTGATGTGGGTCGTGAGCCGCTCGTCCAGGTCCGTCGCTTTGCCGGTCAGCGTTTGCAGTTCGCGGGCGGCCTCGGCCACGGATTGGGCGGCGGCGTCATACTCGCGAATGTCGAAACGGCGGCCGGGTTCGTCCGGACCGGCGGGCAGCGTGGCGGGCGGCACCTGCCCGCTCTCAGGCGGAGTGCGGAAACTCGCCACCATGTTTTGAATGGCGCCGGCCGCCTCGGCGAGCCTCTGCCCGGCGTCCGCCGTACTCTGGACCGCCTGCGTCACCTCCGGCGTGGTCTCGCGGACCCGGTTCACCGCCGAGTCAATCGCCTTTGCAGACGCCTCGATCTTGTCCAGCGTCGCCTGCAACTCGGCCTGTCGTTGCGTCAGCTCGTCGAGGAGCTCCTGTGTTTCGCGCCGCACGTCCTGCGGCATGGCCTCGAGCGTGTCGGCCAGCCGGTCGGAGGTTTCCACGAACTGCCGCGTGCTTTCGCTGACCTGCGCGCTGCTGGCCAGGAAGGACTGAACCACGTCGTTCTCCGACAAGTCCAGCAGCGTGAGCTGCATCTGCCAGCTCCACTCCTCCGGAAGGCCCTCGACCACGTCGGTGAATTGCATGGCCACCTTCGTGAACTCGTATATGGCCTGTGCGCCCCGGTCGATGCCCTCGACCGTGCGGAACGGCGCCATCGGGATGCGCAGCAGCGGGCCCAAAATGGGAATCCTGGCGGCAGACAGCGAGGGGGGCTCTGGTGCCAGCGTGGAGTAGCCGCCGGATACCGGGTGCTCGGCGGCGAATCCGTAAATCTGCTCCCGCGCCGGCTCGAAATCCTCCGGTCGCAGGATTCGTCGGGCCGCGCGCTCGATCTCCGCGACGGTGGCGTCGGATGCCGCCAGCAGGATGGAACGGGCGTCCGCCGGAAGCTCGCTTGCCTCGTGTTCGTTGTATTGCCTCATCTGAACGACCAGCGCCCAGGCGTCCAGCAGAGCGGCGATGGGCTCCTCCCTTTTCAGGGCGTTGCGCATGAGGCGCAGCCCGTAGACCTTCCGCTCCAGGGAGTTGCGTCGCGTGCGATTGTCGTCCGCGAGGTCCATGATGCGGCGGGATGCACGGCGGACGATGTCTTCGTAGCTGTCCTGGAAATTGGCCAGGGCCACCCACGCTTCTTGTGCCGTGACGTGGCTGGTCGGCCGCCCATTCGGTTGCGTTCCCAAGCCGCCGATTGAGTCTGCGCAGCCGGTCTGCAGGCCGATCGGCACCAGGATGCACGCACCCAGGCACCCTATGCCGACTCGACGGGACATGGACTTCCTGTTCATCGGTGTGCAGCTCCCGCGAAGGCCGGCGGACCGCGCCGACGCGGCCCCGCCCACAGTCGTCCGGCCGCCAACAGTATCGCGATCGCGACCCGCACGGCAACCGCTATGGTGGCGGGCGACCGACGGGTCGTGGCTGTTGCGCGCATCGGACGGTGCTGGTATCGGGCTGCCGTTGAGGTACGATGCGCGGGATGGCTCCGAACGAGGTGGAATCGCGACCCGCCGTCGCTGTCGTGGTGATTGCCGCGTGCGCGCTGGTTGGGAGCGCAGGCTGCGTCCCGACCGGCCCGTATGGCAACGTCTTCGTCGGTGAGGTGGACGTGTCGGCCTTTGACCTGTGGACGGGCGTCCACATCGCCAGTGGCTACATTCTGGGCGATCGCCTGGGTGGCGGGAGCTTCGCGAAGACCGTTGCCGCCCTCGTCGTCTTGGAAGTGTACGGGCCGGACTTCTGGCCCGGCTGGCACGAAACCACCCCGAACCAGGTCGTCGACGTCGTGGCCGGCGTCGGGGGATGGGCGGTCTCGCGATGAATGTGCGCCGGGCTGGTGGCGCCACCCCCGGAGGGATCGTCGATCGGAGGTACACGATATGCCGAAGAAGAACACGGTACCCGAGCCGCCCCTGCCCCCGCGCCTGGCGGCGACCCTGGCGCTTATTCCGCTCAGCATTGGGCTGATCATCGTCAGTGTGTTCGCGATCGGATTCGCCGACCTGCCGGAGAAGGTCTCATTCATCCTGTTTTTTCTGGTGGTCCTCCTGTCCTACTACGTCCCGGCCCAGTGGATCTGGTGGCGGACGGTGATCTGGACGCCGCGGCGTCGATTCGGCGTGCTGGCGACGAACCTCGTGTTCGGCCTGGTGCTGGCCGCGGCTTTTGCCCTGACGGTGCGAGATGAATTCTGGTCTGAGCCTTCAACGTTCTTGTTGCTTTCAATGCTCGTTACCGCCGGCGGGGCCATCGCACTCATCATCATCAATACCATCTGCTACTCACCGCTCGGCAGAGAGTCGAACCGGGCCGTCCCTTGTCCAACGTGCGGACACAACCTGCGAGCGGCTGGC
>CAZBFW010000344.1:0-5237 GCA_964491135.1 uncultured Phycisphaeraceae bacterium
ACGGCACGTCCGGTGGTGTGGGAGGCCGGGGCCGCAAGGCCCCCGCCTACCCGATCAGGCAGCCACGAAGCGACGGAGCGACGAAGGGAAGGGCAGACCCATGCAGACACAATATGAGATCGCGGTCGTCGGGTCGGGAAACGCGGCCGAGGGAATCGTCCACGGCATCCTCCGACGCAGCATCCTCCTCGACGACCGCATCATCGCCACGGATCCCAACGAAACCCGACGCGAACTCTTCGCCCGACGCTTCGGCATCGCCGTCACAGACGACAATCGCCGTGCCGTCGAGAACAGCTACATCGTCCTCCTGGCCGTCAAACCACAGCAGTTCAAAACGGTCGTGGAAGGGTTCGCCGACCTCATCCGACCGGACCATGTCATCATCTCCATCATGGCCGGCGTCTCCACCGCCACCCTGGAGGAGCAGTTCCCGCACGTACAGGCACGGGTGATCCGCGTCATGCCCAACCTGGCCATGCACGTCGGCGCGGGCATGGCGGGACTCTTCCGCGGCCGGCACGCGCACGAAGTGGACCTCCTGCGGGCCCAACGCATCTTCGACGCTGCCGGAAAGACGCTCATTCTGGCGGACGAGGCACTGATGGATGCCGTCACCGCCGTATCGGGCACCGGGCCCGCCTATTTCTATTACTTCACGGAAACCATCGTGGCGGCCGGCGAGGCGGCCGGCCTGACTCATCAGGAGGCCATGCTGCTGGCCACCCAGGCCTGCTACGGGGCCGCCTGCATGATGATGGAAAGCAAGGAACCGCCGTCCGTGCTCCGACAGAAGGTCACTTCCGCCGGCGGCACCACCCAGGCCGCCATGGATTGCATGCGAAACCACGACGTCTTCGAGCACATCAAGGAGGCCGTCGTCGCCGCCTGCAACCGCAGCCGCGAACTGGGCCGATAGACCGGAAACGAAGAGCCTGGACTCTCCGGAATCGCTTCGAGTGCCACTGACGCGCCGGGTGCAGCAGTAATGCAATTTGTGGATTTGCGATTGACATGGGCCCGCCCCGTGCTAGTCTGACCTGTCCCGCGATCGACCCTGCGGGCTTCGCGCACACTCGACCCGCCGTGGCGCGGCGGGATGCGTCGTCTCACGCGAGGTTGGAAGCGTGCGGCCGCTCGCGGTGAGAGCGGGGTCGTTCGTCCGATGAGCGTCCGCCACGGCGGCCTCGCGCGTCACCCCGGGCACTTCTGGATGGACGCGATTCGCGGCGAATGCCGCACGGAACTGTTGGAGGCGGAACGGCGCACACGCATCCAGTGTAGTCGAGAGGCTTGGTGGCCGGAGGTCCATGAAACGTGAGCCCGCCGCTGCGCGGATCTCTGCGGGTTTGGAGTCAGCGGCGCCTTCCGGCCTGCCACCGGGTGCGGGTTTCCTGCGTGATTCAGGTGTGGGCAGGTTCTGAGGACCGCGAGGTCCGATTGGAGGTCAGTGATCATGGCAGAGTCAACAAGGCGTGTGAGGTGCATACGCGGTCTGTGCTCGCTCCTGGCAGTGGGCCTGCTGCTGGGCATACCGCTGTTCTGGGGGGCGAGCGGATGCCAGACGTCGGGGCCGTCGTCCGGGGGCTGCAGCTCCGACGCGAACTGCGATGACGGGTTGTTCTGCAACGGGGCGGAGACCTGCGACACTCAGACGAACCGCTGCGTGGACGGTACTCCGCCCTGTGACGCGGCCCTCTGCGTCGAGGAGGACGACACGTGCCTGGAATGCCTGGAGGATTCCGACTGCGCTGATGACGACCTGTTCTGCACCGGCGACCCGGTGTGCAGCGAGGCCGGCACGTGCGGCTTCGGCGACGATCCGTGCGAAGAGGGCGAAACGTGCAACGAGGAAGCCGACCGGTGCGAGATCGTTCAGACCGAGGTGGACTTCACGGCGGATAACCCGGGAGTGGATTTCGATTCGCTGGTGGCCGGCGAGCCTGTGGAGTTGACCGCGCCCTTGCCGGAGGGGGATTTCAGCGCGTCGGCGGTCCAGTGCGGCTTTGTGGGCTGGGCTGTGAATGGGGCAGGATCTTTCGACCCGGTCAGTGAACGCGTGACGAGCTACACTCCGGCGTCCGACGACACCGAGCTCGTGGCGATCTGGGAGTGCAACGGGGTCTTCTACTCCGTGCGTATGGGCATCACCGTGGGCGAGTCCGCCCGATGCGAGATCGACGAGGATTGCGGGCCGGTCCAGGACTGCCTGGGGGGTCAGTGCGTCCCCATCGCATGCACGACGGACGAAACGTGCGATGACGGCCTGTTCTGCACGGGCAACGAGATCTGTGGCGAAGACGGGTACTGCGTGGCCGGCACGCGACCGTGCGATGACGAGGGCGAAGATGCGACCGAGGTTTGCCAGGAAGGGGCGAGCGCGGCCGAGTGCATCCCCATTGAAGACATCAGCATGTACTTCACCTTGCACATCGACAACCTGACAGGCACGAGTGAAGGGGACAGGTTCGTGGCCAACCAGGAGACGGTGCCCGAAACGGGCCAATTGCTTCCGACCCTGCAGACCGGCGACGAAGCGGACGGCCTTGCGGGCGAGGACCTACTGTACGCGACGTACAGCAACAACACGGGGGCCCCGCTGACGATCACCGCCACCCTGGCGAACATCGAGACTCTGAATTTCACGGACCTGGGCGGAAACGCGACCACCACGATCTCCGCAGCCAACTTCACGGGCGTTTCGCTGGTCAACTCCAGAGAGAGTGTGGCGAACGCCAACATCACGAACGTGTCCGAACGGGTTGATCTTGGCGTCGTCAGTTCGGGCGCGGACCTGTCCGTGACCTTCGTCTCGCCGGCCACGGACGGCTTGACCGATGCGATCACCCTGACGCTGGTCGGTGTCACCGATGCGGATACGGATGCGGATGGAATCGGTCCCGACACGGACACGGCGGGTTGCGCCGTCAACATCGCCACCCCGGTGAACGGCCTGGAAGCCCTGAACATCGAGTCCGCCGGCACTCTGCCGAACGCCCTGGAGCGGATCGTTCAGACGACGGGCACCACCCTGACGACGCTGAACGTGACGGGCTCACAGGATCTGCGGATCGCCCGCCTGGGCGGCGGCGGTGCCGTCGCCAACGACCCTCTGCCCGCCACGCTGAACACCATCAACTTAAGCGCGTTCACGGGCGACAGCGACCTGGCGGTGACCGGCAGCCTGGATGTCGTGTACGTCGGCGGGTCCGGCGATGACGTGATCAACTTCGCGGGCACGTACACCAGCAGCGACACGATTGACGGGGGGGCGGGTGACAACACGCTCGGCGTCAACAGCGCCCAGGCCGTGGCCGCCGTGACCAACCAGACGAACGTCAGCAACGTGACCAACCTGCTGATCCCCGATTCGCTGAACGGAACAATCACCGCGTATCGCTTCGGCGTGAACAGCGTGATCCTGGACACCACGGTCGGCGGCATGGCCCTGACGGGTGGCGCCTCGACGATCATTCTCTCCTACGGGACACCGGCCGTCACATTGAACAACGACGACACCGCACATTCGCTGGGCGTCACGGTAAGCGGCGTCGGGACTGCCGATCCCCTTACGTTGAACCTGCTCAACGCCGACCTTGGCAATACGCTGACCGCCGTCGGCGCGGAGACCCTGACCATCGTGTCGGACAACGGCTCGGACGGTACCACCGCGGACGGCGGGGCGAATGCAGCGGCGGACATCACAATGCTCCCGACGGTCGGAGCGGGTGAGTTGGAGGTGACTGGAGCCGTGGCCTTCAGCGCGGCGGGGGCAATCACGGCCGGGACGATCGACGCCTCCGGGCTGGGCGCGGCCTTCAGCATGGGGGCGGCCCCGGTTGGATGGGGCGTGAGCATCACGGGTACCGCGTTCAACGATACGCTCCTGGGGTCAGCCAATGATGACAACATCAACGGTGGTGCGGGTGATGATACGATCACCGGCGGCAGTGGACAGGACCTGCTGACGGGCGGTGACGGCGCCGACACGTTTGCCCTGGACCAGGCGGGTTCCCGGGCAAACCTGCTGGAGTCCAGGAACACGATCGCCGACTTCACGGCGGCCGCAGACCGATACTTCGTCAACAACGCCGGGGGGATTGCCCACGTTGGTGTGCTGACCGGGTCCGATGCGTTCGCATCGGCGGCGGCCATCCAGGAGCACTCCACCTCCGGCAACCTGACCGTCAACGCATCGGCGAGGCTCGTCCGCATTACCGTTGAGAACGTGACCACCTTCTCAACCGATGGGGCGGCGGTGGTGGATGCCCTGGTGAGCGGGGCCGGCGCCGGAACCATTACCACACAGGCCAATGCCTCGGTGTTGTTCTCCGTATTCGACGGGACAAACACGGCCATCTACCTGGGGGCCGCCGATACGACCGGCGGCGGCAATACGGTCATTCTGCAGTCAGAGATCGTTCTGGTCGCCACGCTGAACGGGGTAAATCACGCGGCGCTGGCGTACGACAGCTTCCGCCCGTAGTGCGAATGCCTCAGAAGTCCGTCGCGGCAAGCGTTTCCTGCGACACCGGGTCCGGCGATTCGAGGGGAGCCGCCGGACCCGGTTGCTGGAACGGGTGACCATTCGGACATCTTTGCAGCGTGGATTGCCCGCTCCGTTCCTGGCATACTGCAGGGCATGGCCGACACGAATGCCGTCAAGTGGCTCCGAACGCAGGGGGTGGAGTTCGAGGTTCTGGAATACGCCTTCACCGAGATCGGGGCGGACCACGCGGCCGAAGCCGTTGGGCGACCGCTGGAAATGGTCTGCAAAACGCTGATCGTCAAAGGCGCCGGCAAATCGTTCTACGTCGCGATCGTGCCGGGCGACCAGCGCTTCGACGCAAAGCGGATGGCCCAGGCCGTCGGGGAGAAGCACGCGGACCTGGCGGAGTCTGACGAGGCGGAGAAAGTCACCGGCTACCAGGTCGGGGGCATCTCGCCGTTTGCCATGCGGCGCCCGCTGCCCGTCTTCATCGAGGAGTCGCTGCTGGCCCTGGACGGCATCATCGTCAACGGCGGCCGGCGTGGCGTGCTCGTCGAGATGGACACCGAAACCCTCGTTCGCCTGCTGGATGCCCGGGCGGCCAATCTCTGCGGGTGACTCAGCGAGCCAGGTTATAACGCATTCTACTGCAATCGGTTATGTGAATTCGCGCGGTCGGCGGGCCAGGCCTGGGGAAGTCTCTGTCGACCGTTTGGCCCGTTCGTACGTCCTGTTTGGGTGTCACGCG
>CAZBFW010000345.1:0-5225 GCA_964491135.1 uncultured Phycisphaeraceae bacterium
TTGTGCTGAACAACAAGATCTACAAGGACAACCGAATCCCGCCGCGGGGATATACACTGGCATCATTCTCGAGCTTTGGGGGGAAGCCCGTCGGGGCCGTCTACGCCGACGGGCAGTATTGGGACGTTGTATCGTACGAAATCCCCGCGGCGGCGACTTCGGTTGAGGTCGCTTTGTACTACCAGAGCACGAGCAAGGAGTACGTGGAGTTTCTGCGCGATGAGAACACCACGAACACCGTCGGGCAGATGCTCTACGACCTCTGGAACAACAATGGCAAGTGCCCGCCGGAGCTGATGGCCCAGGTGCAACTGGATGTCACGCCGCCGTCGCCCGGCGACCTCGACGGCGACGGCGACGTGGATGACGCGGATTACGTGCTCTTCGCGGAATGCCTGAACGGGCCCGACGTACAGACGCCGCCCGTCGGGTGTCCGCCGGAGCGGTTCGAGGCCAGCGACTTGGACGAAGACCTCGACGTGGACCTGGCCGACTTCGGAGAGTTGGCGATTGTTTTTGGCGGCCCGTAGCGACCGCCTCAGGAGATAACTGCTCTTGCTCGGCGAGTTCCGGGTTCAGTAGCCGATCGGGATTCGCCGCCCAGGCTTCCCCTTGGTGATTCCCGGCGTGGCCGGTTGGCTTGCTTGTGTCCCGGCGAGTCAACACACGGTCCACGCCGGGGTCACCAACCCTTTCCCGTTAATTGCGAATCCCGGCGCGGAGGTTGTCGATTTAACCGCGAAAACACTTGCCCGCGAATTTGCTGGGCCGAGAATCCGTTCTCGGCCCCACGCTCGCAGAAATTCCCTTTTCGCGAGTTGTGTTCTCAACCATGAACGGACGGGAACAGATTCCCACCGCAGGAGGACCGAGATAGGAATCTCGGTCCAGCGGCAGGAGGTCCAGCGGCAGGAGGTCCAGCGGCCGAGATGGGAATCTCGGTCCAGGAGAGTCCCGGCGCGCCGGGATTGCGAATGGACCACCCGCATCGACGGCCGGACGATGCTGGTGTATGCTTGCCACGCGCGGGTCGCCCGGCGTGGCCGGGCCCGCCTGACGTATCGGTGGGAATACGCAGCCATGGCGAAGGAAGCCGTCGAAACCGGACCGGCCAAGCCCGACTGGCAGCGGCGTCTGGCTCAGGTCGTGCAGACCATGCGGGAGATGAGCCTGCATACGGACCCGCAGGCCATGGTGGAGGCGTATCGCAAGCGGGTGGCCGACCTGCTCCACTTCGACCGCAGCATCTCCCTGAGCCGCCGGGATCTGGCCCCCCCGAAGTTTCGCATCACCCGCAGCACGACATGGTCGCGCGACGTCAACCCCTGGAAAGAGAAAGACCGACTCCCGTTGCTGGAGGGCGGCCTGCTGGGCGAGCTTCTTTACGGCGACGAGCCGCGCATTCTCGACGACTTCACCGTCTCCCCGGACGACCCCGCCGCGGAATACCTCGCCGGGCAGCGTTCGCTGGCCGCCCTGCCGCTGTACGACCAGGGCGTGGCGCTGAACATGGTGGTCCTGACGCGGGCTCAGCCGTGCGGCTTTGACCCGCACAAGCTGGCCGACGACGTCTGGCGGGCGAACCTGTTTGGCCGGGCCGCCCACAACCTGGTGCTCTCCACGCAGTTGCGTGAGGCGTACGAGGCGCTGGACAAGGAGTTGCGGATCGTCGGCGACATTCAGCGAAAGCTGCTCCCGCCGGCGCTGCCGAAGATCGACACGATGGATCTGGCCGTCCATTACGAGACGTCCAAGTCCGCCGGCGGTGACTACTACGATTTCTTCCCGCTGCCGGACGGGCGCTGGGGCATCCTCGTCGCGGACGTCAGCGGGCACGGCACGCCGGCGGCCGTTGTGATGGCGATCACGCACAGCATCACGCATTCATTCCCCGGCCCGCCGGAGCTTCCGGGCGTGACGTTGGGCTACATCAATCGCCGGCTGAGCGAGCGCTACACGATGGGCATGGGCATGTTCGTGAGCGCATTCTACGGCGTGTACGACCCGAAGAGCCGCGAACTGGTTTACGCCAACGCCGGGCACCCGCCGCCCCGGGTCAAGCGCTGCGCCGACGGCAGCGTGCTTTCCCTGGAGGGCGCGAGCGGTTTTCCCCTGGGCCTCGATGCCGACGCGGCGTTCGGGGAGGCCTCGCACACGCTGGTGCGCGGCGACCAGGTGGTGTTTTTCACGGACGGCATTACCGAAACGTTCAACCCCGCCCACGACATGTTCGGGCTGGAGGGCATGGATCGGGCGATCGAGTTGTGCCGGGCGGACGTGAACGAGGTGATCCGGGCGATCCTGGGCGCGGTGAACGAGTTCGCGGCCGGCCGGCCGGCGGACGACGATCGGACGTTGCTGGTCGGCAAAATCTGGTGAGAGGAGCTTTCGGATGGGGACGCGATGCGTGATTCGAACCGTTCTGGCGTGTGGACTGCTCTGCGCCGCCGGGTGCCTGGACCCGCGGGCCTCGGATGTGGCGCCGGCCGAGGCCGATCCGGCCCTGCAGTCGCTGGACTGGATGGTGGGTTCATGGGCCGGTCAGGATGAAGACGGCGGCCGGCAGGAGGAGCATTGGATCGCCGCCGCGGGCGGGACCATGCTGGGCCTGAACCGCGTGGTGGCCAACGGGCGGACGGTGTTTTTCGAGTACCTGCGGATCGAGCAGCGGGAGGACGGCATCTACTACATCGCCAATTCCCGCGGCCGCGGGGAGTCGGAGTTCAAGCTGGTCGCCCAGGAGGACCGGCGGGCCGTGTTTGAGAACCCCGACCATGATTACCCCGTGCGAATTCTCTACTGGCGAGCCGGAGACGCGCTGGCCGCCCGGCTGGAGGGCGAAGTCCGCGGCCGCCGCCGGGCCGAAAAGTTCGAATGGCGGCTGGTGACGCCGGAAGGAAGCAAGACAAGAGGTGTTTCACGATGACGCAGTTCGACGATCGCGGCGTTAACTCGTACCGGCCGACCCCGCCGGTCGTGCCCGGCGCCGTGGCGGCCCGGCAAGGACCCTCTTCCTGGCCGATACCGATCGGCGTGATCGCGATCGTGCTCGGCTCCCTGGGAGCGCTGGGCGGCCTCTCTGGCGTGCTGTCACCCCTGTACATCAAGTTCATGAAGTCCGCCATGCCGCCGGGTCAGGCCTCGGCGATGGATATCACGGAACGCTGGATGGCGTACACGGTCACGGCAGCCGCGGTGTCCATGATCCTGGCGATCGTATTGCTGGTCGCCGGAATCGGCATCGTGCGGCGCCAGGCATGGTCCTGCGGGCTTGTGAAAACCTGGGCGTGCCTGAAGATCGTCCTGGTTCTCTTCACGGGCGTGATGCAGGGGGTTATTCAGAAAGAGTCGTTCGCGGTTATCCAGCAGCAGCCCATGCTGGGCGGCCCGGTGTCGCAGACGTTTCTTGTCGGCGTTTTCATCGGGGCCGCAGCCGTTACCCTTCTCTGGGGATGGGCGCTGCCCGTCTTCATGCTGATCTGGTTCCGCCGCAGGACGATTCAGGAAGAAACGGCCTCATGGGCGTGAGGGGGCACGCGGATGCGCTGCCGGCAGTGCGACTATCAGCTCTGGAGTCTGGAGGCGCGACGCTGCCCCGAGTGCGGGCTGCCCTTTGTTCCCTCGCAATATGAATTTCTGCCCAATGCCGTGCGTTTCTGCTGCCCGCATTGCCGGCAGACGTACTACGGCACGGATGCGAAGGGGCACCTGGAACCCCCGGAGTTTCCCTGCGTTTCCTGCGGGCGGCACATCCACATGGACGAAATGGTGCTGCTCCCGGTGGAAGGGTTGGAGGATGTCCAGACCCAGGCCGCCTGCGTGCCCTGGCTGGATCGGGCCCGACGGGGCCTGTTCCGAGCCTGGTTTCGCACGGTGGGAATGGCTCTGGCCCAGCCGGGAAGGCTGATGAACCTGGTCCCGGAGCAGACCTCCGTGGCCAGCGGTATGTGGCTGGCGACCTGGACGGCCGTCGTCTCGATGCTCATCGCCAGCATTCCCTTTCTGGCCGTCGCCGCGTTTCCCGCGATGTCCGCAGGCGCTGGTGCCTGGGAGATGTCGGCACCGCTCATCTTCTTTCTGGGGGCCGCGCTGCTGGGGGTCCCTCTCGTTTCCGGTCTCTGGGCGCTGATCGCCCACGGATTGCTGCGCCTCACGGGAACAACCGCCACCGGCCTGAAACGGACGCTTCAAGCGATCACCTTCACCGGGGCAACGCTGATCGTGCTGGCAGTGCCCTGCTTTGGATTCTACTTCGGCTGGATCTGGTGGGTGATCAGCGCTGCCATCGGGGTGAAAGAGGCACAACGCGTATCCTCTGCTCGGGCGGCGTTCGCGGTGCTGACGCCCCCGTTTCTGCTGATCGGCGGCGTCGTGACGTTATACATCTGGGTGGTTGCGACAGCCCTCTCGGGAGCCGGAAGCCTGGCCTCCGTCCAGTCCCCGTCCGGATCCGACAACCTCCACACGATGGTCGTGGCCCTGAAGGGATACTCCGACTCGCACAACGGCGAAACGCCGGTTCACTCCCTGCGCCTGCTGGAGAGCGGCGACCTGACGGCGGACGAGTTCGTATCGGTGGACTCACCGACGATGACGGACGACGTGACCATCGGCGAGAAGACGCTGGAGGATCTGCAATACCTGCCCGAGGATCAACTCGGCGCCGCCGTGCAGGCGGCGGCGGATCGCCTGCCGGCCGGCGTCGTGGCCCATCGCGTCGGCGACTACGTCTTCACGTATCACGGAATCAACCTGAAGGGCGCGTCAAACAGGCTCTGGCTTGTGATCGAGTCGCCGGAGCCGACGCAAGCGGGAGCGGGGGCGGACCGAACGATCCGCGTGATCGGCGCGGACCGAATCAGCACGACCTACACCGCCCTCGCCTTCGACGCCGCGCTGGAGGAGCAGAACACGCGGCGCAGGCTCAGGAGCCTGCCGCCCTTGCCGCACCCGGACACCGTAACGGCGGCCCGGCCGGCGGTCGCGCCGCAGGACGCGCAAGACCGGTAAGTGCAGCCCGGCGCTTCATCGCCGGAGTCAGGCTCATTTCGGACGAGTTCCATTCGGATTGCGGCCGGTCCAGCCCGGGCCGCGGACGAACCGGCCGGGGGTCGCGCCGGTGTGCTCGCCGTCGCGCAGAACGGGCACGCCGTTGACCAGCACGTGATGCACGCCGGTCGCATACTGGTGGGGATGCTCATACGTGGCGTTGTCACGAATGGCGC
>CAZBFW010000346.1:0-5188 GCA_964491135.1 uncultured Phycisphaeraceae bacterium
TGCACCGGGACCATCATGATGACGGTATAAGAAGCCGGGGCCCGTGGCAACCGGCTTCGCCCCGCACCGGCGCCTCAGGCCCCGGGAAGGAGTCCGGCGTGAGATTTTCATTCCTGATCATCGTGGTCGTACCCCCGGTGGCGGGTATGCTTTGTGCGTGTCGCGAATCGGTTCCGAAGCCGGACGTCGCACCGTCAACACAACCCGCGGTTCCGACGCCGGTTGCGGCGGGGGCGGAGCCGGGTCCGCCGCCGGCTACCCAGCCGGCCACCCCCGCGGAACCGCCTCTCGATTCGTTTCCCGAGCCGCAGCGCGGCTGGCTGCAGATCGTTCGATTGGCTCCGGGAACCGAGGGCGGGTGGGCAACCGGCCGCGTTGAGACCGACCGCAACCGCGTTTGCGTCGAGACGCAGAACGTGACGGAGTTCGTGCTGGATCAGACGCGTCTGAACGTTCGGTGGGATCGTCGCGTGATTCTTCGCATCAACGGTCGGCCGGCGGAGCTGCTTCGCAAGAAGGACCCTGCCATTCACTTCCAACAGTCCCCGGGGGGCGCATGGGAAGTGGTGCCCCACTGAGGCACCGCCTTCGTCCTCTCGGTCGCCGATGGGGTACGCCGGCCGATCACCGGCCGGGGGCGAGTCTCTACGTCGTCGCAGCGGCCGGCTTGGGTTTGCCCCCGGAACGCACTTGCCGGATCAAATGGTCGATCTTCCGGGCTTTGGCTCGCTGGGCCGCGGCCTTCGCCGCCGCCATCAGCTCCTCGCGTGTGGGAGCCGGCGGAGCCGTCTGCCGTCCGGCCACGACCGACACTCGCTGCCCCTGCCCATCCGACTCGACGGCGGCCAGCACCGGAGCGGGGCCACCCAGCGCCGGGGTCAGGACACTCGAAAGCCGCTGCTGCACCTGGGCCGTCTCATTCACCCACTGCTGAAGCGCACCGGCCACCGCTTCCAGCCTCCGCAGCTCTTCGATTTTCCGGTTGGCCTGAAGTGACGCCTGCGACAGCCCGGCAAAAACCTTCTTCACGGCCCGGCAGACCTCGTTGAGCTGAACGGCCTGCGTCTTGGCCTCGCAGACCAGCTTCTGCGGCTCGGCGAGGAGCGAGGAGAGCTCGACGCGCAGGGACTCCGTCGTCGCGGCCAGGTGCCGCACGCGCAGCTCCAGGGCCTCCCGCTCCTCCGTGAGTTGAACCAGCACACGGCCTTGCAGGTCGATTTCCTCCTCCCGCTCGTTGATGTGCTCCACGAGTTCGCCGGTCTTCTCGAAAAGTGCAGCCGCCACTTCGGACCGTTCGGTCAACTGGGCGTAGGCTTCCATCGCTCCATCCTTGATGTCCTCGAAGCGACTGGTGATTTCCACGCCCCGGGCCACCTGCTGCGTCAATTCGGCCACGACGCGACGATGCTCCTCGGACTGCTGTGCCTGGTCCGCGATGAGCCGTCGGGCGATCTCCGCCTGGTTCTGGATGGACTGTCCGTGTTCCTGTGCCGCCTCCACCGCGGCCTCGAATCGCTGACGGGCGTCCTGCACGGCCTGCATCTGCTTGTCCAGGTTTTCCAGCCGTCCGTCGATCTGGAGATTCAGGTTTGTCATGCGAGTGTCAATCTGCTCGCGCAGATGGCTCAACCGCGACTCGAATTCCGTGTTGGCCGTTCGCAGCCGCGCCGCGATCTGTTCATGCGCATCGTGCAGTTGGCCCGAGATGTCCTCCACGACCTTGGTCACGCGCGCGTCGAGATCCGCCCGCATGTCGTTCAGTCGTTCCTCGATCCGGCGTTCCGCCCGCGCCAGCTTTCCTTCAATCTCGTCACCCAGCTCCCGGGCCCGACCGCTGAAGTGTGCGATGGCCCCGTGGGCGCGATCCTCGCATTGCCGTGCCGCCGCGTCCAGGCGTGCCTGGGCCGCGTCGGAACGCGTCTGCACGTTCTGCACCCGCTGTTCGAGGCTGCGCATCGTCTCGTCCGCCGCTCCGGCGATCTCCGTCGCCTGCTGAATGAGCTGCCGGATGCTCGCTTCCCGACTCTCCGCCGTCCGCAGGTTGTCGCGGCTCTGCTCCACCTCGCCGTGTATGCGCCGAAGCGTCTCATCCAGCGCTTGCTGAGCGGCCTCGCCGGTCTCGCGAATACGCCCGGTGATCGTGTCTGCCTGCCCGGACAGGTCCGTTAGAATCCGGGCGCCCCGGTCCGCCTGCGTCGAAAGCTCCTCCATCCGGTGCTGCGCGCCGGCATTCGCCTCCGCCAGTGATTGCGTGATATGGCCGGCTGCGCTGATGTGCGAGGCCAGTTGGGCGGATTTCGTGTCGGCCGCACAGGCGTTCAGGCCCAGGTCCGTGCTGATCCGGTCCGCCTCCGCGACGCGGCTCTCGATCGTCGCCAGACGCGCGTCGAGCTTCTGCGCGCTCTCCCGCAGGATTCGTTCGGCCGCGGACTGAATCGTCTCGGTCGCGTCCACCATCCAGGCGTTCGAGGCCAGGCGCTGAGACTCGATCATCTCGCCGACGGCCCGGGACGTCTCTTCCCGCGCCGTGTCCAGCTCGGCCCGGACGGCCGGCATGATGTCCGCCTCCACGGACGCCCGCACCCGGCGCACCAACTCCGCGTGAAACGCCTCCGATCGCCCTTCCACAAGCTCCAGACGCGCCTTGAGGATCTCGGTCGCGGCCTCCGACCGTTCGATGATCGCCCGGTTCTGCTGCTCCAGGCGCGCGACCAGGGCTTCGCTGGCGCGGAACATGGCGTCTCGATCATTCGAGGCGACGGTGCTGGCCGCCTGGAGCGCCTGGATGCGCTGCTCGACCATCTCGACGTACCCGGCCGTCCGGCTTTCGATCTCGTGGTTGAGGCGGGCCAGACGCTCGTACGCGCCTTCACCTGCCTCCAGGCCGCAGGCCAGCAGCTTCATCTTCTCCTGCGCAGACTGGGCGATGGACTCGATGTTCTCGCCGTATTCCGTCAGCCGGGCAACCGCCGTTTCGGCCCGGGCCTGGGCCGCCTCGATGGAGCCCATGCCGTGCTGCACCGCGTTCCGCTGCGCATCGTAGCGATCGCTGGCCGTCTGCAGCTCGCCCAAACGGTCTTCCGCCGCCGAGAGAACCGCTTGCGTACGCTCCTCCAAGGCGGCAATCTTCTCTCCGGCGCCGACCGTCAACCGGGCCACACGGTCCAGCAGCGCTTCCAGCTCCGTCTGATCCAGACGAGCCGCCGCCGCCGTCTCTCGTGACTCGATCTCACGCGTGGCGGTGCCCAGCCGGTGCAGGGCCCGCTCCGCCCGGGCGATCAGGTTCTCCAGTCGATTCTCGCAGGCCGAGCCGACATCGAGGGGCAGCCCGCCGGGCGAAAGAGTGTCCGAACCTGAGCTCATCGTGGCTGTCGTGTCGTTCGTCATGAGGCTATCCCTGTCCAGGCCGGTGCATTCGCCGGCGGAGACCGTCGCCGTGTCGGACGAAATGCCGTCGGAAGTCTGAATCTCGCGGAGAATGGCGTCCGTGATCGGAACGATGCCCGCTTCCGCCGCGTAGGTCAGCGCGGACCGGCCGAGCCAGTTCGCCGCGCGGAGGTTGCCTTCGGCCTGTTCGCACAATGACGCGAACGCACCGAGCGTAAAGAACCGGTTCGCATCCCCCCCCGCCGCCGCCACGCGGTGCCGGATGTAGTCCGCCGTTTCTGCGGCGGAAAGCGGCTCCAACGTTTCGGCAAGGACGATCCGCCGACGCAACTCCGGCAGGTCCGGATGCTCCAACTGCGTCAGAAACGCCGGACGCCCGACCAGAGCGAGCTGCAGCGCCGGACCCGCCGACGTCCGCATCCGCATCAGCATCTCCAACTGGACCAGATCATCAGCCTCGAGCTGCTCCACCGCATCCAGTACCACGACGTGCAACCGCGTCGCGGGGTCGTCTGATTCAATCGCATGGCGGAGTCGGGCCACGTGCTCCGTCACACGGGCGTCCTCCTGCACCTCCACATTGAACTTGGCGCACACCTGCTCGAACAACCGACCGGCCAGGGCGCCGCCGCACGGTACGTACACGCGACGATGCTCGCCGTCGAACCGAAACAGCAGGCGGCAGGCCAGCGTGGTCTTGCCGCTGCCGGGCGCACCCGTCAGCAGGACCGCGCCTCGGTTCTCACGCAGGCCCACCTCCAGGATCGAGAGGACCTTCTCCCGGGCCGGCGAAGAGTAATAGGACGCTTCGTCAAACCCCTCCTGGAACGGATCGCGATCCAGTCCGATGCTGTCCCAGTCCATGTCAAATTCCCTCGTTTTCGGGCCGGCCAACCCCTTTGTCACCGCCACGTTGGCTCTCCCGATCTTCCTCACTGGCGCGGGTGAACCCGGCGCGGAACCTCCCTGTGTCTGGCAATATCGGAAGTCACCGGGGGCGGCTGAACTTATCGGGCAGAGAATCGCAACGAGCCCGACAGGGGCGATAACTTCCTATCCGGGCAGGATTTGCCCGACGGGGGCGGATATCCTACGTTTCACGTACGAGGCACCTAGACCCGGAGCCGGGGACCGGCAGCCGACGTTGACGATTGGATCAACACAGGCATTCGCCGTGTGGCAAAGGGCGGAACCATGTTAGGCCTCGTGAATGCGGTGGGCGCGCCCGAAACAGCGCGCACAGAAGCCGCCGATCGAGTGGCTCGCCAACGAGCCCGGGTGGAGGCCGAGAACGCCCCCATCCTGAATACAGGCGAAGCAGCGGTGTACCGTGTGCTGAGAACGGCCATCAAGGCCCTGGACGAATCGCTCAGCGACGCCGCGGCGCGACGAGCGCCCTCCGGCGACGAATCCGACCGGTTCGACCAGGCGGAGATGGAACGCAACACAGGAACACCCGACCTGGGCGGCAATCTGGACCTGCTGGCCTGAGGCGCCGGCACACAAACGGGTGAACGGTTCGCCGCCGCAGCCTGAGGGCGGCGGGAACCGACGCGGTACGGGTGCAGCCCGATCCGCCGCCGATGGCAGACGAACCGTTCACGCGCGGGCAGAGAGGCTGCGCGCCGGCGCAGAGGATCGAGCACGAGCCGGCATGCGCAAACGGTTTCTCTGTTCGCGCGGAAAGTCCGATAACCCAACGCCGAGCCGCAAAGGCCCGCCCGCCCGCGCGGGACGCCCGATCGCGACCGGCCGAATCATTCGTTGTCCTCCACGTCATGCGGCGCCCGGCCGGGCTTAG
>CAZBFW010000347.1:0-5140 GCA_964491135.1 uncultured Phycisphaeraceae bacterium
GACAGAGGCCGCTCACGTTGCCGGTCAGATCGTATCCACAGCGGGAGCAGCCGTTACGGGCCTGGCGCGATGCCCCGCGGGCCCAGGGGATGATCCAGAGCGTCAAGGCGATGGCTCCTGCACCGGCACCGGGAATGAAAGGCACAGCGGTGCGAACGCTCCGCAGGCGATCCCGATGCTCTTTCGAATCATCTCCATGCCTCCGCGCGACGAACTTGCCGAGTGCGCGGCTGCAGAGTGATACCCGGTGCGGCGTAATCGGATGCGGACACTCGCATTCAGAAGACGCTGACTCCTCCAGCAACATAGACCCGGCTGCCTGACGCGTGACGCGTACACGACCTACGACTTTTGACATGGTGAGGACATCCGTGTTGGTCTCGATGGATCTTTCTACCCGCTGCCGCTCGCGATCTGAGCGACAACGGTTCCGTGCAAGTTTCGGCTGCGGAATTCCCCAAGATCGTGGTCTGCCTGCCCGGCGACATGCGTACGCGAGGTCTCAGGGTCCCAGACGCACGCTGCGCGCGTTGCTTTCGCCGACGTGCGCCTTTCCATACAATGCACAGTGCGGATGAGCCGGGCGTGGCGAGAACCTCCGGGCGTCTGCGATCCGTTCGTGGATTCTGCCTTCGATGCGCGACGACGATACGACGCTACAGAATGAGTCGCAATGGTCATACACGCTGCTGTGCCCTCACTGCATGGCGAGCAATCCGCCGAACGTCGATCTCTGCCGGAAGTGCGGAGCACCCATCGGCGCGTCTTCCGTGCTCGATCCAATGAAGGCCATCCAGTCGCAGGGATGGATGTATCGCAAGGCCATTCGCAGGGGGACGTCGTTTTTTGTCGCTCTGGGGATCTGGCTGATCTTCGGACCGAGCACGATCATAAATGCGATCATGTTGATCACCCTGCTCAATGACTGGCGGCATGCGTCAGATCCTCTTGAAGATGTCGTGCTGGCACTACTCTTCACACTGCTCGCGACTTCCGTTCTGCTGTTGCAGGTTGCGATTCTCTATCGTGTGACGAAGAGCTACTGGCAGACGCGCACTCACCGGCCAGGAACGTGCGTGGAATGCGACTACGATCTTACCGGCCTTCCGGAAAACCGCTGCCCCGAATGTGGCACGCCCTTCGACCCGCCAGATCCGGACGATCCGGCCACGCCCGTTGCCGAACCCGGTGAATAGGGAATCGGAGAAGAAGCCTCACGCCTGCCGGTCGGGCAGGCCGAAGCCTCCATTCCGGGTCGCGCCTTTGTCCCCGCGCGATGCCACGCGTGGATCATGCTCCCCACTCGCACCGGTCCCGGACATCGCTGCGCCATCACTCGAATCGCTTCCCACGCCTTCCCGGAGTGTCTGAAGGTGTGCACACCCATCTCAGGTATGCAGCGCGCCCTCACATTGAGCCATGAAGGACAGCTTTGCGCCGGATGCGGCGGCAGAAAGAATTTCGAAATGTCATGACAGTGTCATTGATTTTGCCCCGCAGCCGGCCTTTCATGCTTCTGTATCGGGCCGGTGCCATCCGGACGCAGCCAGCGCTGCCGATCGGAACAAGCACCCTTGTGTGATTACTGCCATTGACTGGGCACGGAGAGCATGGACTCCTCAAGGTGAGTGTGGCTCGCACGCCGCGTTTGTGTATTGCATTCGCGCGTGCGCCACACGAGAGTTCGTCCGCAAAGCCACAGACGGACGAATCTGCCTGAAGGGCCTGCGCACTTCGTCAACCTGGGGGGCTCGGCGAACTGTCGCGGTCCAGCGACCTCACATGGACCCAGACGGCCAGCCGAGCGATACGTGAGAGAAGTCTTGTGAGGATCTCAGGCAAACAGGAGAAGAAAGTCATGAGGAACACAGTGGGAGAAGATCGGGCGTGTAAGAGGCATTGCCTCGTTCGGTCGGTAGTCTTGTGTCTCTTTCTGGGCATGGGAATGATGCTCACGGGCTGCCAGACGGGTGCAGGCGGGAACGGGGGGGTGGGGGGCGAAGAGCCCGAATGCGTAGCCGCCGCAGACTGTCAGGCGGGCCAAGTCTGCCAGGACAATGAGTGCGTCGTCGCGCCGCCGGAATGCACCACCGACGCGGATTGCGAGGCGGACGAAATCTGTGACAACGGCTCGTGCGAACCGGCGCCGCCGGAGTGTACCACGGATGCCGACTGCAATGCCGGCGAGGTGTGCGACAACGGCTCGTGCGTGGCCGCCACGCCGGAATGCACGACGGATGCCGACTGCGCCACAGGCGAGATCTGCGACAACGGTACGTGCGTGACGGCTCCCGTCGAGCCGCGCCTCTTCATTGCGAATTTCGCGGCGCCCTTCAAGGTGACGAGCTATCCGAACCCGGACAGCGTGGACGGCAACATCGCGCCGGACACGAACCTGCAGGGGGCCAACACCCTGCTGGCGGCCCCGGCCGACATCGTGGTGAACGCCGCCGGCCAGCTTGTGGTCTGCAACTTCGCGGCCAACTCCATCACCACGTACGATGACGCAGCCCAGACCAACGGGAACATTACGCCGTCCGGAAACGTGGTGGGGGCCAATACGACACTGGCCGGGCCGGCGTCGCTGGCCTACAACGCTAGCGACGACCTGCTGTTCGTGGCCAACTTCACCGGCGATCAGATCCTGGTTTTTGAGGACACGACTGCGACGACGTTCAACGGCAACATCGCGCCGATTCGGACGATCTTCACGCCGGTGACGCTCAACAATCCCACGGGCATCAACTTCGGGGCCAACGATGATCTGTACGTGGCCAACAGCGCCGCCAACAACGTGCTGGTGTATGCCAATGCCAGCACGCAGAACGGAAACGTGGCGCCCACCCGCACGATCACCAGCACGGCCTTCACCGCGGTGTTCGACGTGTTCGTGGATGGTGACGACAACCTGTACGTGCTGAACACCACTGGCACGGTGGCCATCTTCAACAATGCGGCCACCCTGAACGGCCCGCGGGCTCCGGATATCACGCTCACGCTCCAGCCGCCGGTTGGTGTGCTGACGGCGATCGTGGTCGATTCGAACGACACCGGATACATCGTGGACAACACTCTTAACGCCGTGTACACCTACTTCAACGTGAGCACGCGCAACGGCACGTTCGCTGCCGACAACCTGATCCAAGGGGCGAACACGCAATTGACGCAGCCCATTCGGCTGTTTCTGCTCGAGTAGCCGGACCGGGGGACCGGTGCGACACGAGCCGCGTTGCACGCCGCAGGGCCCGGGAGACTCCGGTCTTCCGGGTCCTGCTTTCGGCGTACCGGCTCCACCGGGTCGGGTCCGGGCGCGCATCCCGTCGACGCCAATCCAGGCCATGCAAGAAGTGTCAATCCGCCGCCGGCCGCTTGCACGCCGGCACAGACCGCAGGCGCTGGCGGGTGACGGTCACGGCCTCGCGTGACACGTCGCAGCCGAGGTAGCGGCGGCCCAGGCGCTTCGCGACCGCCAGGGTCGTGCCGCTGCCGCAAAAGAAGTCTGCCACCCGGTGGCCGGGGTCGGTGCTGGTCCGGATGATCCGTTCCAGCAAGGCCTCGGGCTTCTGGGCCGGATAGCCGGTGCGTTCGGCGGACACGGTGGACAGAAACGGAATTTCCCAGACGTCGGTGCAGGCGGGGCCGTCGGGGTGGAAGTACAGCCGGCCCTTCCGTGTGTTCTTGTACGGCCGCCCGGCCTCGTCGTAGATCAGCCCCTCGGTGCGGTAAATCCCGTTTCGCTGGAGGTGAAAGACGTGCCGGCCGGCCTGCTTCGCGTACAGGAGCAGGGTGTCGTGCTTGCGGGCAAACCAGCAGTCGCTTCGGCCGCCGGTGCGGTACGACCAGATGATCTCGTTCAGGAAGTTCCGGGGGCCGAAGACTTCATCCGCCAGGCACTTCACGTAATGGACGGTCCGCCAGTCGAGGTGCAGGTACAGGCTGCCGTGCCGGGCCAGCAGCCGGCGCGCCTGCTCCAGACGCGGCCGCAGGAAGGCGAGGTACTCGCGGAAGCCGCCGGGCCAGCGATCGTCAAAGACGGCGCCGGCCTGCGTGGCCTGCACGCGCTGCGTCATGAAAGGCGGGTCCAAGTAAATGAGATCGCAAGACTCGTCATCCTGCGACCTCATCACTGTCAGGGCATCCCCCAAGCACACCCTGTTTCGCTCGGCACATCGCGCTTGTGGTCGAACGCCACGTGCTCCGCTCTCCGGCCTCGTCTTGTCGGTCAAAGATCTTCGCGCGGATGGATCCCGAGCGCCTCCATGCGCCGGTACAGCCGGCTGCGCGAGACGCCCATCGCCCGCGCTGCCCGACTGCGCTGACCCCCGGCGCGTCGCAGCGCCGACAGGATCGCCCGGCGTTCCACAGAGGCTAACACGTCATCCAGCGGAAGGTCCAGTTTCTTGTCGCCTTCAAAAATCTCCACGGTTTCACCGCGGACCAGGTTCGGCAGGTCCTCCACCTTCAGCTCCGGCCCCGACCCCACGGCAATGGCCGATTCGATCGCGTTCCGCAGCTCGCGGACGTTGCCCGGCCAGTCATATTGCAGGAGGGCGGGCCAGACCAGCGGGTGAATGCCCTTCACCTGCCGCAGGCTCTGCCGGTTGAATTCGCTCACGAAGTGCTCCACCAGGAAGGGAATATCCTCCTTCCGCTCGTGCAGGGTGGGCGCCTCGATGGTGATCACGCTGAGGAGGTAGTACAAATCGCGGCGCAGCCAGCCGCTGGCCACCGCATCCGAAACGCCCTGCGGCGTGCTCGCGATGACCCGCACGTTCACCGGGTATTCCTCCGTGCTGCCGGACGGGCGGACCCGGCCATCCTGGAGCGCCCGGGCCAGCTTGGCCTGCGTGTCGACGGGCATCTCGGTCAGTTCGTCCAGATACAGGGTGCCGCCCGCGGCCGCCCGAAGCAGACCCTGGAACTCCATGTTCGGCTGGGGACCACTTCCCCTGGCATAGCCGAACAGCTCGGCTTCGAGCTGGTCCTTCGACAGGGCCGAGCAGTTCAGCGGGACGAACCGCCCTTCCTTCTGCAGCCCGTTGTGGTGAATCGTCCGCGCGATCAGCTCCTTGCCCGTTCCCGGCTGGCCGCAGATCAGCACCGCACTGCTGTTGTTGCAGGCGGCCCGGATCTTCTCAAA
>CAZBFW010000348.1:0-5130 GCA_964491135.1 uncultured Phycisphaeraceae bacterium
CCCTCGAAGCGCACGCATTGACAGGCAGCGGGCTTTCATAGAAGGATTCTCGGCCCAGCGTATTCTCGTGGGAGAGGGCCGAGGAAGGATTCTCGGCCCAGCATAGCAGCGTATTCTCGTGGGAGACGGCCGAGGGAGGATTTTCGGCCCAGCATAAAATAGAAACTGTAAACTGGAGACTGAAGGATGATGTTTCGCTGCAACCGACGCAGGATCACAGTGGCGGGTCTCTGTGCGATTCTCGGTGGAGTGGTCTCCGCCGGCGGTGCACAGACGCCATCCGAACAGGCCCCGCCGCCCGTCGACAAATGGGCGAAGCACTACCACGACCGCGTGGCCCTCTTCCGGGCGGAGAACGTGGAACCCGGCGGCATCGTGCTGGTCGGCTCGTCCCACGTGGAGGGCTTTGACACAGGCAAGCTGCTGCCCGGGCGTCGTATCGTGAACCGCGGCATCATATCCGACCGCATCGGCCTCACCGATCGCGGCATCCTGCACCGGCTGGACTGCTCGGTGTTCGACTGCAAGCCGTCCATCGTCTTCCTGGAAAACGGCGTGAACGACCTGGGCGAACTGTGGCGGCACGGCACGCCCTCCATCGACGAGGTGGAGGGATGCTATCGCGAGGTGGTCAAACGCATCCGCGACCGCCTGCCCGAGGTGCCGCTGGTGATTGTCGGGCTCTTCCCCACGCGGGACAACTACGCCGAGCTGAACCCGATGATCGTCGATCTCAACCGCCGCCTCGCCCGGATCGCCGAGGAGTTCCACTGCCCGTTCATGGACGTTCACGCGCCGTACGTGGATGCGGATGGGGCGCTGAAGGCTGAGTACTCCCGCGACGGCCTGCACCTCAACGAGGCCGGCTACCGCGTCTGGGCCGACCGGATCGAGAGCGCACTGGCCGCCGCGGCGCCGATCCCCGGAAAGCTCGACCCCGCCCGCGCCACGACGCAACCGTCGTCCGACCTGCTCTGGTACGACGCGAAGGAACTCACCATCGAGGGCAAGGGCTGGACCGACACCGAAGGCTTCTACAACCGTCTGCCCGCCAAGGCGAAAGATGTGGTGCCGGATGCGGTCTGGTCGCTGAGCAAGCACACCGCGGGCATCGCCATCCGCTTTGTCACGAATTCCCCGCGCATCGCCGCCACCTGGGACGGCGGCGGAGCCATGAACCACATGGCCGCCACCGGCAACAGCGGGCTGGACCTCTACGCCCGCCGCGACGGCGAATGGGTCTTCTGCGGCGTCGGCCGGCCGAAGACGGAGAAGACCACCGCGGATGTCGCAAAGGGACTTGGGACCAAGCTCACCGAGTACATGCTCTATCTGCCGCTCTACAACGGCACGGCGGAGCTCCAGCTCGGCGTCGAGCCCGGCGCCACGCTGGCCGAGGCACCGCCCCGCCCGGCGGAGAAGGCCCGCCCAATCGTCTTCTACGGCACCTCCATCACCCAGGGTGGATGCGCGTCGCGCGCCGGAATGTGCCACGCCGCCATCCTCGGCCGCTGGCTCGATCGGGAAGTCATCAACCTTGGCTTTTCCGGGGCCGGCAAAATGGAGCCCGCCGTGGTTGATCTGCTGAGTGAGCTGGACCCGGCGGTCTACGTGCTGGAAGCCCTGCCGAACATGACCACGGAGCTGGTCCGCGAGCGAATCCAGCCCTCCGTGCGCCGTTTGCGCGAGGCTCACCCGGACACGGCGATTCTGCTCGTGGAGAACCCGCTCCTGCCCGCCACGAATCCCGGCAACGCGGCCCTGCGTGAAGCGTTCGACGCGTTAACGAAGGACGGTGTGAAGCATCTGTTCTACCTGGAAGGCGCCGATCAACTGGCCGGCCCGGAAAACGGCACCGTGGACGGCGTCCACCCCACCGACCTGGGCTTCCACCGCATGGCCGTCGCCTATCGCCCCGCGCTGGAACGCATCCTGGCGCTCGAACGAGGCGTGGTCCACTAACCGCCTGGGCGGAAGAAGATTCTTGCCCGGTTGGAGGGGAAGACGGAATAGGGATCCATCGCACATTCCTTGGCGATGTCGTCTCCAAGCCGCCAGAACTCGTACGCTTCGATTCCCAGGTTCGCGGGAATCTCCTCGACGACGTTCGTCGGCAGATTGAAACTCAGTCCGGCCGGCTTCGAGAGGCTCGCCTGTCCAAGGCTGATCACCAGCACGAGGATTTCTATCCATCCGTTATCGTGAAAGTTGTGCGGGTGTACTCGCAAGCTTCTGGCAGAACGCAGCGAACACTTGCGCTTCCGTGGATACTTCGGCGTCGCTCCAACCGCCAGACGCTGTTGCTTGCCCTGGAGTTTTGCCGGGATGGGCCACGGTACGCTTACGACACCGAATGCGCCGGGTCCCACTTCGATGGCCTGCACAATCGCGGTCAGACCGGAACGTGCAATCCAGAAACCGCTGGGGGGTTTGACCGCCACGGTCGCCACGCAGGGCTGGTCGTACCGGTTCTGGTAATAGATCTCCATCCAGCAGACATTGCGTTCGTCAACCGCAGGCACGACTGTGAAGCAGAAGCCGTTCCGCTCGAAGTACGTGCCGTTGACGCACAGAAGGAAGTCCGGAGCCGCCGCGGATCCTTTCTTGCGGGCCATGTGCAACATCGCTCCCAACGCGAGTCCACCGGCGCCCGGTGTGCAGCATGGTGCCGGGCGACGCAGCGACGCCGCCACGGCGGCTTCAGGCCAGACAATAGCCGGCCCAGCCGCAATGGCAATCGGAACCTGTCATGACAGGTCGCAGACTCGTCCTCACGGATCGAGATGCGAATCACGTATCGGAGACGGCGCGTCAACGCCATCCATCGCATTCTCGTCGCGCGTTGCTCCTCTGTCCAGCCCATCGGGTCGCCCCAGGTCTGCCCAGCCGCGTCCACCACAGCCACAGGACGCTTGGTGCACCACGATACCGAATCATGACATGCAAGCCCGACGACGTGCCCTGGCCGAGCCGCATTTCGGGGACTTCGGCGCGGTGGTCCTCCTACGGATCAGGCAATCCGGGTCTGAAATGATTGGGAACGCCCCGCCTTGCTCATTCCTCCTCCGACTGCGTCGCCTGGCGGAGCAGGGTCCGGCCGGCGGCGGTTTCGGGGAGCATGTCGCAGAGGGTCTGCCAGCTTGCCGCGGCCCGGTCCACCAGCCCCATGTTCTGGAGGGCCAGGGCCAGGTTGGCGTGGAAGTCGATGTTCTTCGGGTCGCGGGACAGGGCGGTCTCGAACTGCTCGACGGCCAGGGAGAACTTTCGCTGGTCGGCGAAGATCAGGCCGAGCGCATAATGCAGGTCCGCATCGTGCGGGTCCAGTTCGGCCGCCCGCCGCAGCGGCTCCACGGCGGCCTCGATCTGCCCGCTTTCCTTCAGGCAGAGCCCCAGCTTGATCAACGCCTTTACGTAGCTCGGGTTGATGGCCACCGCCTGGCGGAAGCACTGGATCGCCTCCTCGGTCTCGTTGCAGTGCCGCAGCAGCAGGCCCAGCCGGTAGTGCAGGTCGGCGTGGTTCGGGCGCTGTCGGATCGCCTCCCGGTGCCGATCGATCTGCCGAGCCACGAGATCGTCCACGGCCAGGTCCGCGCCCCGCCTGGACGACGGATGGGTCTCGGACGAGGAGAGGTACCGCTTCGACTCCCGTGCTGCGCCCATCTTGAGCTGCAGGCGAGCCATCTCGGAGAACAGCAGCGTGCTGTTGGGTTCCGCGCCCAGGGCCATGTCCAGGCTGGCGTTCGCCTCGGCCACGTCCCCCAGCTCGTACTGCGCCACCGCCAGGCCCACGTATCCGGCCAGCAGCCGGTCGTTGATCTCCACCGCCTTGTTGAACCACTGGGCCGCCTCCAGGTAATGGCCCAGACGCAGGTTCGTGGTGCCGACCTTGATGGTCGCCTCCAGATAGCCCGGATGCAGTTGCACCGCCCGCTCGTAGTGCTTCAGCGCGTATTCATCCAGCCCGATGCGCGCGTAGAGGTCGCCCAGCCGCAAGTGCGTGTCAGCGCTGTCCGTCTGTTTCGCCAGCGACCTCTCCAACTGGTCGATCGCTTCACGGAACAGGCCCGCCTCTTCGTAGGCGTCCGCCAGGTCGTTTCGGGTCTCCCAGTTGTCCGGATCGATGGACAGGGCGAACTGGTACCGCCGGATCGCCTCGTCGTACATCCCCACCTGGAAATAGAGATTCGCCAGCGACAGGGACAGCGATACGTCGCCCGGCTCGGAATGACACAGATGCTCGTAATGGTCGATCGCCCGCTCGTAATCGTCCTGTTTCAGATAGATGGCCGCGAGCCGCTCGTGACTGTTGCGCAGGTGCGGAGCGTGATGCACCGCCGCCCGATACGCCTCGACGGCGTCCCGCGTATGCCCGGCCTTTTCGTTCGCGTAGCCCAGGGCGAACAGCAGCGGGCCGTCCTCCGGCTCGACGCGCCGCGCCGCCCGCAGGTTCTGAATGCACTCCTCGATCTCGCCCAGTTCGTCCAGGGCACAGGCCAGGCCCGCCCGCGACGTCACGTCATCGGGGAACCTGGCGACGCAGTGGCGAAACACGTCGCGGGCCCGCACAAAGTTCTTCTCGGCCAGGCAACGGGCGCCCCAGCGCCGGCCGGCCTCCAGGTCGTCCGGGCAATCGGCCGCCCGTTGCCGCAGTTCGGCCGAGGGCGCGCTCGGATCGTCCGCAAGCGAGCGGCGGAACGCGGCCGCCATCTCGCACAGCAAACCGCGGCCCAGAATCTCCAGCAGGTATGACATGATCTCTCCGCCCCAGGGCAACTAGGCCTGGACCGCCGCAACCTCCAGTTCCGCCAGAGACGCCAGGGCCTCCCGGGCCGCCGCAAACTGACCATTCAGGTGCAGCGCCTGTCGGTAGGCCCAGCAGGCCCGATCCGTCCGCCCCGAACGGCGATACTGATGCCCGAGCAGCAAGTACACGTCGGGGTATGCTGCACCGCGGGCAATCGCCTCCTCCAGCCGGCCGGCCGCGTCGTCGAGTTGATGGGTCTGCCCGTACAACGTGCCCAACTGGATCAGAGCCCGCACGCACCCCGGGTCGGCACGCACCGCCTGCTCCGTGGCCTCGATGGCCTCTCGGCGGCGGCCCAGCCGTAGATCGGAAGAGCACACGTCTGA
>CAZBFW010000349.1:0-5130 GCA_964491135.1 uncultured Phycisphaeraceae bacterium
ATCTACACCCTATCCTACACTCTTTCCTACACGACGCTCTTCCGATCTCGCAGCGCCCGAGAGTGATTCATCTCCGGATGTGTCCGTGCCTGATACGCTCAAGACGGGGCGCTGATCAAACCACGGCATTCATGGATCGGGCTTCCATTCCACGATGCGGACGGGTTGAGGCGGCAGGTCTTCCAGGGTCTCGGCATCGCCTTGGCCGGCCCGCTGAACGAAGACGTGGAGCATGCCGTCACGCCGCCACAATCGGCCGTCGTAGGTCGGCTCGCAAAACCCGATGTCGTCAAGCGTCAGGTCGATCGTGCGCCAAGACTGGCGCCGCGGGTCTTCGGAAACAGCCATGGACAGCCGGTTGCCTCGCTCCTCATCACGAAAGAGCAGGCAGACCCGGTCATGCCCGTCGACGGCCAGTTTTGGCCGTGAAATCGGTATGCGCTTGGTGCCACCGCCCCGCAGCGTGAAGGGCGTGGAGCGGCTGCCGATTTGTGAAACGCGCCACTCACTCCCGTCGTACCAGACGAGATGATACTGAGGCACCTGCGCCTCCGCCGGCCGCCAGTACGTGGCAATCATCGGCCGGCCCCGGGAATCGACGGCCGTGGCACATTGGTTGATCAGATCGCTGTTCTGTGGAATCGCGCAGGCGATTTCCGCGGTGGCGGCCGTGATCGGCAAGGTGTACGCCCGGCCGTTGGAACGGGTCCAGGTCCGGCCCTGGTCCGTCGAGCGGGCGTAGCACAGATCGTGGTTGGTGGCCACGTCGCCCGTTTCCCGCCAGTTCCACGAGATGTGGCACCCGCCGGCTCGGTCAATGGCAATCTGGTTGGTGTACGCGTTGCGTTGCCCCTCCCCGTCGATCAGCGGGTGTTGCACCGCAGACCAGGTCTGCGTCCCGGCGTCATACCGGTTGAGCATCGTGAGGCCGCAGCCGGAACCTCCGTCACGATAGAGGAACAGCAGGTCACCATCGTCGAGGTTGAAGAATTCGGGGTATGTGACGTGTTGCTCCGCCTGCCCGGTCATGGGCAGCATTTCGGTCAGCTCCAGGGAGCCGGGTTGCTTCCCGCGGGCGTAACGCAGCGGGTGCCCATGGTGGTCCCACGCGACGTGCAGAAGGCCGGTGCCATCCACGGCGATGCTGATGCCGTTGTGTGCGTCCCGGACGTTTCCCTTGTACTGCGTGATATGCGTTTCCCAGTCTGCGGAGCCGAGCCTGCGCTGGGCAAGCACCATCCTCGCTTCGGCGTCGTAGAACGCCGTGTACTGCGTGTCGCCGTGCGTCGTCACGGAGTGCTGTCGGAAGGTATTTGCGTTCACCGCGTTCCTGGCCCAACCCACGCCGACCACGGTCTGGCGGGTCCCGGTCTGCTGCAGCAGACGAGGTGGCTCGATCGCGTCCTTCATGCATTCCGGCAACACGTGTACCTTGTCGCCGGCCTTGTTCGCGAAATAGAGACGCGATGGAGAGACCTGGAAGGCGTCGCCATCGGCCCAGAGGGTGTAGAAACCCGGGTGAGCGTTCACGGGGCGGCGGGCGTAGCTGTGATTCCTTTCGCTGGCCCGGGTGAGTTGTGCCGCCTTGCGCCAGGTTGCCCCCTGATCGGTGCTGATCCATGCCGCCATCTCACCGCCGGTTCCATAGGGCTGGGGGCCCGGCTCGGTGGGCGCGACCACGCGCCAGGTCCCGTCGGGTTCGACGTACAGTGACCCCATGTCGTAGTTGTGATCCGATCGGGTGACTTCTCGGAAGGCCCACTCTTGCCCCGTCCAGTGCGCGAGGGTCCACGTTCGAGGATCGTTCTGTGGGCCGGGATCGTGTCCTTTGCTCGTTACATACAGGATGACGGGCCGCCCGTCGGCGTCAAAGTTGAGGTCCTTCATGTAGACGAGCAGGCCTTCGCGTGCATAGTCGCGCACCAGTGCGTCATTGCTGACGTCCTCGAGCGGGGTGGCAAGCACTTTTCCGGAGACGCCGTGCCAGGATTTCCCGGCGTCGTTCGTCTGCATGAAGTACAGGTTGGTGCGCTTGTCCACGCTCCCTTGGGGATGCCAGTTGAACGCGGTTGCCACGAGCCCCCCGTGACGGCCGCTCACCTGGTAGTGGCCGCCGAAGCCGGCCAGCTTGGCATCCTCGCTCCAGGTCGATCCGTCCGCGCTGGTTTCCCAGTACAACTCCCTGCCCTTGGTGTACTTCGTGAACAGGTGCAGGAAGCCCTGGTCGGGAAGAAACCACGGCTGCGGATAGGTCATTTCCTCCGTTGTGACAAGCTCAAAGGCATCCACGCTGTAGGGCTGCATGCTGCGATACTTGAAGCCAAGTCGTTGTCGACCGCGCCCGCTGACAAACACCCAGACGTAGCCCTTCTCGTCCAGGCAGAGGCTGGAGTTGTCATGCGGGTCCTTCACACCGCCCTTGTCATGCACGATCGTTGGTCGAGGCACGACGCCCCGCGCGTGGTCATAGAACGACGCCATGATGAGCAGGTGCTGCTTGTCCTTGGCGGTGCCGCCGTACACAAAGAATGTCTTGTCCGCCTCGGGGGCATACACCGCGATCGGTACGTGCTTGGCCGTGTATGTGCCTAATCCGCCGGAGTACTTGTCGCCGTACGGGCCCTTCAACTGGCCGAGCGTGAACCAGATGCCGCGGTACCCGTCCTCCTTGGGCGAGGTTGCCGTGGGCTGGGTTGTCGGAGCGAGCTCGCATCGCACCGTGACTTCGTATTCTGAAATCACGTCACCCTTGTGCCAGACGTGCTCGTCACCCAGGTGGTTCAGGTACAGGTAATCCGTCACCCGGCCGCGATCCGCCTTCTCCGCCGACACGTAGCGAACGCGCAGCGGTTCCGCGCTGTCCATGCGCAGCGCAGAATCGATGGAAACGCGGGTAACGCCGGCCCCGTCCAGAACGACTCCGCTGCACGACGGCACCGTGGTCTGACGATCTCCCAGGGCAATTTCTCTCCGCCCGGTTTCATACACCCAGGTCGGGTTGTTCAGGATGCCGATCAAGCCCGTCGCGATCTCGTTGGTGGTGACATCTGCCAGGGCAACCAGCTTCTCGCGCGTCACCCACGTGCCGTCCGGGTTGGAGCGAAACGTGAGGTTCGCTCGGATCTGGTTCTCGCCGTGATCGACGATCACCTCTGCAACGAAAGAATCATCGTTGCTGGTCACGGTCGCGTCGTGGAGCCGCGCGGGCAGGGCGTCCTTGGTGCCGGCCGCGCGGACGTGACCGATGCCGCTGCGATAATCGGGCGACACGATGCGATCCGGCCGGTGGGCCAGGCACTGGGCCATGCACCGGGCGCCCCAACTGAACGTGTGAATGGCTTCCGGCGTGCGGTGGATCACCACCTTGCCGGAGTCCAGGCGTCGAACGCCGGTCCGTTCCGGATTGCCGTGCGGCAGGCTGTCGACGAGTTGCAGCGACAGCCAGGTCAGGGCCAGGTGATAGATCCGGTCATGCTGCGTGGACGGGAAGAAATACTCGCCAGGGCGGTAGATGGCTCCGGACTCCGAGCGCGCCTGCATCCGCTCCAACGTCTCCAGGCCGGTGAGGGCCAGCGGCCACGCGTCGGGATCCTTCCCGAAGACGGCCATTGAAACGTGGACAAACAGCCAGTCCGGATTCCGGAACAGGCGCCAGTCCTGCCCGTTCGGGTACACGAACCCGCCGTCCGGCAGAAGAAACCATTTCAGGTTCTCGTAGATCCCCGGGATGTTGTAGCGTAAGGCCTCTGGTGGACGACGCCCCGTCATCGAATAATCGAGCGAAGAGCCCAGCGTCAGATTGAACGCGGCCATGTAGTCCGGATGGACAATTCCGTGGTTTTCGAGAGTGTAATCATCGTAGATGTTGGCCCCGGTGAACTGCTCGCGAACCGGCCGGCCGTCCACGACTGCGTCGGAGGTCTCATCGGCCGGGCGCAGGTAAGACGATAACGCCCATTTCTGGAAGGCGGTTTCCCACCTCGGACGTCGAGGATCATCCGGCATCAACAGAACCGCGACGGACAGCACTTCGCTGTTCCACGCGTTCTCCTCCGACTTGCTGTCCTCCCGGATCTGATGCGGAGGCTCCGCCGCCGCGATCCGGTCCGCCTCGTGCGCTACAACTCGTCGAACTCCGGCGCGTACGTCCGTCGGCAGGTCTTCCCACGCCCACCATGCCGCGTGGGCCAGGGAATGGGCCCAGTGCGCGGACTGCCAGTGATCGCCCCAGGGTTTGCCGTCGGAGGTCGGTCGGGAGCCCGTCCGATGCGTTACGATCAGGTATCGCATCATGGGCAGGATGAACTCGCGCATCAGCTCCTCTCGGGACACCCCGACCGTCTTCTCATCGTACGGCCCGAATCGATAGAGGAACGCGAACCCCGCGACGGTGCCCGTGTTCGGCCGGATCCAGTGCTCCCCGCTGCGGCTCTCCGTCAGCAGCTTGAGGCCGGGGTCTTCCGACCAGGGCTGCACCGTGCTCAGAAGGTAGTGCGCCTGTTTTTCGGCCGCCCGGTACACTCGCGTGCGAGCGTTCCGCAGTTCCTCCGAGCCGTGCTTCCAGCAAGCGACGGCCGGCATGATGGGGCCGTCCATCGGCTCAACGGCCGGCTCGTCAGCACGGGACGCAATCGAGAAGACAAGCAGACAGAATACCGAATGAACCAGATACCGGCGCCTGCAGATTGTCCCTGGCATGTCAAATCCCTCCGGCGTTCGGATGGTCATTGGCCGACTTGGATCTTCAGCGGTGCATTCAGCCGGCGGGCCCAATGCTCGACGTATGCGTTCCACTCGTCCGCCGAAGCGAAATCGCCGCTCTTGGTCCAGCCGGCGCCTGCGTAATGAACGAGAGGCCGGCCGGGCCGCACCGCGCCGATGGCCAGCACGTGCTCAGCCGCGTCTGCGGTTTCACGAAACGCCGTGGCGTCCATGACGACAGCGGTGCCGAGTTCTCCGTTGCCCTCCGGCTCCAACGGCCCCCACATCGCGATCCAGGGTTGCGTGGCCGTCGACTTCACCTGCACACCCGGCCGCCTGACCAGACCCGCCGCGACCAGGAGGTCTGCGTCTGCCGCCTCCCACGTGAAGATGGACTCGATGCGGGTCAGGTTGTGTCCGGCGTCCAGG
>CAZBFW010000350.1:0-2681 GCA_964491135.1 uncultured Phycisphaeraceae bacterium
GCGGGGAGACGGTGCCGCCGCTGGCGCTGAATCTGTTCAAGAACGTGGTGAGCCTGACGTTGATGGCCGTCTGCCTGCTGGTCCTGGGCGAGGGGCCCGGGACGCTGGCGGCGTTCCCCCGGCATGATCTGTACGTGCTGGGAATCAGCGGGGTGATCGGGATTGCGCTGGCGGACACGGCGTTCTTCGCCGCGTTGAACCGCATCGGGGTGGGCATCTTCTCGATTGTGGACTGCCTGTACAGCCCGTTTGCCGCCCTCTTCGCGTGGCTCCTCATCGCGGAGCGCCTCGCCCTGCCGCACTACATCGGAGGGGCGCTGATCCTCGGCGGCGTCCTTCTGTCCTCGAAACACCCCCCGCCGCCGGGCCGAACGCGACGGGAACTCATCACGGGCATTCTGCTCGGCGCCGTGTCCGTCGGGATGATGGCGTTTTCCGTCGTGCTCGCCAAGCCCGTGCTGGAAGCCGAGGACTTTCCGCTGATGTGGGCGGCCACGATCCGCCTGGGCGCCGGCACGATCGCCCTGCTGCTGCTGGGGGCCGCGTCGCGGAACCGAAAGGCCATCGCGGGGGTGTTTCGACCCTCGCCCACGTGGCGATTCACGGTTCCCGCGTCCGTTCTGGGCTCTTTCCTGTCGTACATTCTGTGGATCGCGGGTTTCAAATACGCCGCGGCGGCCACTGTGGCCATTCTCAACCAGACATCGGTGATCTTCGCGATCATTCTGGCGACCATTGTCCTGCACGAGCCGTTCAGCCGGCGCAAGGGATTGGCCGTCGGGCTGGCGATCACGGGCATTCTGGTGGTCACGTTCGGCCGGCAGGTTTTCGGCAAGCTGGCAGGGATGGGATAAACCGAACGTGCGACGGGGTCACATCGAAAGGTGCTCCTCCAGTACGGCCTTTGCGGCCGTCAGGTCCTCCTCGGGTCGTTGCGAATCGGTGCGGCGCAGGATTTGCGGGCCGGAATACCCTGCGGTGGACAACGTCATGAGGTAGCGCAGCCAGTTCACCTCCCCCTGGCCCAAGGGCACCTCGCGGCCGCCCCGCTCCGGGCTGCCCATCAGGCCGTCGCGCGCATGCGAGAGAATCACCCGGTCCGCCAGCAATTCCGCGGCCGCCTGCGGATCGTATCCTTCCATCACCAGCGCGCCGGGATCTGCACAGACCCGAATTGACGGGCAGTCCAGCGTATCCACCAGCCCGCGAATCATCTCCGGCGAGTTGTACGTCGACGTGACGGCAAACACGGTCCCGATCGTGTCCGCCCGCTCCCCGACCACTCGCAAGGCCGCCACTACGGCTTCCTGCTGATCCGCGGCATCCCGGGCGAGCCGACCCACGCAGCCGGTGACCACCGGCACGCCCAACTCCCGGGCCAGGGCCAGCACGTCCACGGTCGCACGGATGCAGGCATCCACGCGGGCCGGATCGGCAAACGCGCTTGCGCCGAAGTCGGCGTCCAGGGCCGCCAGGTTGAGCCCGAGGTCGCGGACGTATCGCATCAGGTGACGCCGGCCGGAGGGCGAGAGGTTCCGCGGCGCCAGGTCGCCCTCCAGGGTCCGCAGCTCCACGCTGCCGAAGCCGAGGCGGGCCGCGCGCTGCAACCCAGACTTCGGATCGGTCCGGAAATCGTGCACGTGAACGCCGAGAGACGGTTTGGGCATGGTGCCTCCTCAACCCATCAGGTGCTCTCGCGACAGATCGGGAACCTCCGCGCTGGAGAGCAACGCGCGAAGGCAGACCTCCCGATTCTCCGCAGTGTTTCGAAGCTGCCAGACGCGGTACCACGCGCGGGTCCGGCGCTCCACGAGCGTCAGAACGACACTCGGGCCGGTCACGTCGACCAGGGCATCGTACTCCCGAAGCGGCACGGTGGATACGTCCGGCCGACTCCGCCAGACGCGGTAGTTCAGCACCTCGGCTACACCCGGGGCAAAACGAAAGTACGTTCGCCAGCCCAGCAGGGCCAGCAGGTGAGTCCCCAGGTAGGCAACCACGATCGTCGCCGCAACGATGAAGTTGACGCTGGCCAGGTGACCGTACGAACCGCGGTGAATGGCCGTTCCCAGGTCCGCCAGCACGGCCGCCGCCAGCACGAGCACGATCGGAACCATCCACCAGCCGCCGGCCACGCTGACCGGAACGATGCACGGCGTGAAGCCCGCCTCCGGCCGGTCCGGGACCAGCGGCGGCTCGTCGCGATAATGAACGTACACTCGTCGCGCGGAGGAGAGATGTGGGCGGATACGGGCATCCGCCTCTTCCGCCCAGGCTGGCATTCGGCCGGGGCCGTACAGCTCCCGACGCAGGTGCGCACACCGATGCAGCCGGCAGGCCGCCTCCGCCCAGGCATTCTGCTTCATGCGCGGTTCGATGGCCGACTCGTCAGACCGCAGTACGCGTCCCACGCGCAGCCAGCCGGGCAGCGAACGCAGCGTCAGGTAGAGCAGCCCCGCGAACGCGAGGGAAAGATACCGCACCGCCAACTGCGAAGCGGTCGGCGTCATGGGTACAATGGTGGGCCACGGCCAGGGTTCCAGCCCGTGGCGCAGGGTCCACACCACGGCCACCCCCATGCCGACGGCCAGCAGCACGCCGGCGATCACCGCAGCCCTCACACTGGTGCGCGGGCCGGCCGGAGATCGGAAGAGCACACGTCTGAACTCCAGTCACCGCTC
>CAZBFW010000350.1:2691-5110 GCA_964491135.1 uncultured Phycisphaeraceae bacterium
CCCCCTTGGAGAAGGCCCGGTGCCCTGCTGCCAACAACGGCCACCACAATGACGACGGCCTGCAGCCCCCCCGCGTTCACCACCACACGGCCGCATCGCCGATCCGCTCGATGCGCAGACCCGGACGGGGCATGGGTGAGTGGTTCGGCCCGTGTTCCGCCGGCTCGCCTGCGGCTCTGGTGTGAAGGTCGTCGAAAAAGGATCGTGCCTGGCTCACTCTTCGGCGTCGCACGGAATGTGGTATGCGTCGTCAAATGCCTCCCGGAAATCAAAGACGTTCCGGAAGTCGTCGATCGTGTCGTGCGGCTGCTTCTGCATGTATCCGCTTTCAACCATGGCGAACACGATCCGGCCGAAGTCGAGCGTTTCGCGAATGTTCCAGCGTCTCAGCACGATGCGGGCGAGCCGTCCCCAGCGTCTGAGGGCATACTCCCGCAAAGCCCAACTCAGGTCCGCGCCGCTGACGTGTCGATTGAGCGTGTCAATTCCACCGGCCGCCTCGATGGCCCGGGCAAACTGCGGGCTCAGGTTTCCGCGCTCGTACGCCTCGACGAGTTCGTGCAGATCGATGCTCTTCTGATCCAACAGCTCGTACAGGGCCAACTGCTGCGGCGTGGACGGACCGTGGATTTTCTCCACTGCAAAATTGAGCGCTTCCCGGATGAAATGAAAGGCGTCCTCCGGATACCGACCGGCATCCGCCACGACCTGGGCAAACGGTTTGACCGGCTTCCTGACCATCGCTTCGCGAGTCCTGCGCGTCGTCGCCTCCCCCACCGATTCTATCCCGTGGCGGCGTCCGTCCAGCGTGAACACGCCGGTTCATTCTCCGCCCGGCGGCCCATCCGACGCCGCGCCGCCCGACTCCGACCCGCCTCGCTGGCCTCGGGGCTTTCGCCGGCGAGACCGCCGCCGCCGCTTCTTCGGGCCTGCCGGCGCTGCCTCCTGGCCGGCTTCCGACGCAGGTTCCGCGGCATCGGGACGAGGTGCCGGCGGTGTGGTTCCGGCACCGGGCTGTGCCGCGCCGGCAGGACGTGGCTCAGCGCGCGGGCCGCGCCGCGGCGTGCGTCTGCCTGCCCTGTCGGCCGCTTGCCGGCGAGCGCGCTCCGCCGCTGCCGCCGCTGCCGCCTCGGCCCGGGCCGCCGCCGCCGCCCTGGCGGCCTCCGCCGCCTCGGGATTCAAAATCCCTTCCACCGGCACGGTGGCCATGCCCCCGTCGTCCTTGGCAATCTGTACGATCTGCGTCAGCACCTGTCGAGCCACGACAACGCCCTCGCCCTCCACCGTATACACGCGGGCGCCCATCCGCGGCACAGACTTGTCCAGCTCTTCATACGTCGTATGCTCGTACCGCAGGCAACACTTGAGCCGGCCGCACCGGCCCGACACCTTGGACGGGTCCAGGGTGGCCTTTTGCAGCTTGGCCATCTTCATGGTGACCGGCTTGAGCGTCTTGAGGTACTGCCGGCAGCAACAATGCTGCCCGCAGGTCTCGTAGTCGGCCACCAGCCGCGCCTCGTCGCGCGCCCCGACCTGCCGCATCTCGATCCGCGTCTGGTACTCGTGAGCCAGGTCGCGCACCAGGGCACGAAAGTCCACACGCCCTTCCGACATGAAGTAGAAGATGATGCGCTCGCCCCCGAAGAGGTGCTCACATTCGACAAGCTTCATCGGCAACTCGTGCTTGGCAACCAGCTCCCGGCAGAACGCAACCTTCGCAGCGGCTCCCGCCCGGATATGCACGGCCTCCGCCAGATCATCACTCGTGGCCACGCGCAGCACGCGTCCGGATCGCCGCTGGTATGTATCCGCGCCGCTGGACGCCACGTAACGCTCGATCTGTTCGGGGTCAACGGACTGACCGAACCGACAGCCGTCCGTCAGAACGGCCTCGCCGAGTTCAATCCCCCGGTCCGTCTGGACCACCACGGCGCTGCCGCACGGAAGTCTCAAGTCCGCCGGCGCCGTGAATTCCCCGAACTGCCGCATGTACCCGAAGCGCACACCCACCGTGCTTCGCTCCTTGCGGGGCGAAGGCGGGGGCGCGGATGACTCCGGTCCGACGGCTTCCGCGTTGTCGGGAACGGGAAGATCCCGACTTTCCTCGCTCATAAACGACTTTCCACTGACACGAGCCCGGTTGTCACGCAGCGCCGCGAGAAACACCCCCGTGGTCAGACGTCCCGGCGCGCGGCGTTGCTGCCGCACGCGTCAGGACACCTGACCGTCCAGTGTCGCCGCACGTCAACCTGGTTGGTCGCCCTGTATTTTACAGAACCTGACGCGGGGCTGCCAACACCGCGTATGAACTGCTCCACGACCTGCATGCCCATCCCGACCGGACACGCCGCCAGGTCACCCCAAAGCCCCATAGGCGCTAACCTAAGAGGTTGCCTAGCAGTGCCTTCCCAGGTAAGCT
>CAZBFW010000351.1:0-5093 GCA_964491135.1 uncultured Phycisphaeraceae bacterium
AATGCGGCTCGGTGATGGCTTCCCGAATGGCCTCCTCGTCCGTCTGCGACGGATCGTAGGTGATTCGCACGGGCACGTACCCCGGTCCCGGCCAGGCTTCCACGAGGAGGTAGCCGGGGATCTCGAACTCATCGTCGCGCTCGACGAAGTACATGAGCAGTGACGCCCGGCCCCGGCAGGTCAGATCGTTCACTCTCAGTTCCAGCGTGGCGGTCTCGGCCGGTTCGTCGCCGCGGTCTTCCGCCACCGCTCGATACGACGGCAGCGGAAGCGCATAGGCGGCCCCGACCGCGGCGGCCAGCGACAGCAGCAGAATGCCGATCAGGGCGGCCTGCGGCCACGGGCGACCGAGTGACTTGGGCGGTCCCCAGGTCAGAGCGCCCTCCTTCTCTCGCGGGCAGACCTCTACGCAGTTCAGGCACGACAGGCACCGGGCCGCCGTCACCTCCTTCACTTCGTCCACCTTGATGCCCGTGGGGCACACCTTTGCGCACAGTCCGCAGTCGATGCACGCATCGCCGTGTCGCCGCACGCGCGTCAGCCCGAACCGGGAGAGCGGGTGCATCACCGCCGCCATCGGACAGAGCCAACGGCAGAACGGCATCACGATGAACAGCGACAGAAGCACGATGGCGCCGGAAACGACGTACGCCCAGTAGGTGATGTCCTCCCCGTGCCGACTGATCAGCGCGTAGCACGGGTCGGCGCGGCGAAACTCCAGTTCCGCGGCCGACCACGTGAAGTACAGGATGATCGCCAGCACGACGTATTTCAGCAGGGCCAGCCCGCGATCGAGTTTGTACGGCACGCGAACCGGCCGGACGCCGATTCGCTTCGCCCCGGCCTGCAGCCACTCCGAGATGGCGCCGATCGGGCAGGCGTACCCGCAGAACGCGCGGCGCAGCAGCAGCGCCGTCAGAAGCACGGCGCCCAGGACGTAGAAATTCGACACGCCCAGCGAGCAGAGCATGTTTCCTTCGTAAATGTAGTTGTAGATCGCCTCCACGCCGCCGAACGGGCAGTACAACTCCGCGTTGCCCTTGACGACGAAGACGCCGATCAGGGTCAACGCCACGAAGGCAAACTGCACCAGGCGTCTGGTCCGCTTCATGAAATCCACAATCTGGGAAGACCGGGTCCGACTGCCTCGCCCATAGTGCCGGACGGGCGATGCACCTCTGGCGCGTGCGATCGCCCCGTCCGACGTCACTCCGGTTTACTGGGACTACTTCTTGTCCCCGCCCGACGCGGTGGCCGTCCCGCTGCCGCATTTGGCTCGGCTCGGGCAGTTCCCGCAACTCGTTCCGCCGCTGCAACTGGACTCCTTGACCTTCGATTCAGTCTTGAGGGCGAGGGCGAACCCGGGGTTGCTCGTCAGCGACGCGAGGTCCTTGTCGGCGGACGCCCGGGTCTTGAACATGTCCAGCCGACTGGGTGGGATGTTCTCAAACGCCTGGACCAGCCACTTCAGGGCCGCCTCGGCATCACCCGCCTGCGCATGGGCACAAGCCAGGTTGTAGAAGAGGGCGGGCGAGGGGTTCTCCGGCACCTTGAAATCGGCCAGGACGGCCTTGGCCTCGTCGGTCCGCCCCTGGCGAGCCACGGCGATGGCTTTCAAAAGCAGCAGATCGGGGGTCATCTGGTCCGCGGCGATTCGTGCAATGGTGGCTTCCGCCTCGGCAGTCTGCCCCATCTGCAAATGGGTGTGGGCAAGGTCGGCGGCCGCGTCGGCCGACTTCTCGCGCTCGAAGGTCTTTTGGTCGAGCGCGAGGGCTTCGCTGTAAATCTCGCGTTCGTAATAGAATGAGCGAAGGGCCGAGGTCATGGCCGCCAGCCGCTCCGGGTTGGTTTCCTTCTCCACCGCTTCACGCATCTTGATCACGCGGCGGAGCACCGCGTACGCCTCGCGGCACTCGGTGTTGCTCGTGTCCGCCTTGGCGGCCTTGCCGTACACCTCCAGCGCCCCGTCGAAGTCCGCCTTGGCCAGCAGCGCTTCGGCCTGGGCCTTGTAGTCGGCCGCCTGTTCGGTGTTGTCCGCCCAGGTCAATCCAGCCACACACAGCGCGATCCCCAGGGACCAGACAACTCGACGGGTGCTCATATTGCTCTCCTTGTGAATGCTCAGATTTCAGAACCGCGACACGGTGAACCCGGGCGATGGCCGACCGTCCGTACGACAGTTCCACGGAATGCCTATCTCGCCAAGGATCGAAGCGTAAGCTCATCCGCTTAAACGGCCACCGGCCGCGCCGTCCTGCGGGACGGCTGTGAATCCATGATACGCGAGCTTCCGCTTCACGTCAGCGCCGAAGGCAGTGGCGCAGAACATCTCCCGCCGCGGCTAAACCGCTGCCGGTATCCTTGCTGTGACACTGTAAACCAGCCTGGAATTTGCCCGTAAGAGATCATGAAGGAGCCTCTGCCCCTTCCTGTGGACGGGCTCTATGCGCGGGACGGACCGGCTTCCCAGCCTGTCCCTGCAGGCGGTTGCGCGAGCCGAGCAGGCCGTGTAAGATCGGCCCGGCGCGGCATCAACGAGGGGTAGATGTCGGTGTACGCCGGTCGGGTGCCGCCCCGCGGCCGGCGGTCCGGAGGTATGCGGGGGTGGAAGGTACCCAGCTTTCAGCGTGAAACGTGCCGCTACCCGGCCTCTTCGAGATCGGAGCGGCATTCTCCCGGGACACAGACCCATGACTCTTTCTTCCGACTCCCATCGACCTGCGAACGTCCTGACTCCCCTCCTTCCGCGCAGGTTCTCGCGCCCGCACGGGCGCGACGCCTTCGCCCGACAGCCCACAGCCCACAGCCGACAGCCTCACCTCGCCCTTCGTGCCTGCGTGCCTTCGTGCCTTCGTGCCTCGGGCTACGCCTTCACCCTCATCGAGCTGCTGGTCGTGGTCTCCATCATTGCCCTGCTGGTGTCGATTCTGCTGCCGGGGCTCAAAAGGGCCCGGTGGCAGGCGCGGTCGGTGCAGTGCGGAGCGAGCGTGCGGCAGCTCGGCGTGGGGATGACCATGTACCAGAATGAGTACAACGTCTATCCCGCCCACCAGTGGCGGCTGAACGACGCCGCGGACACCCGCATCCGCTGGTACAACGCCATGGCGAACCTTCTGGACGGGTACAAGGTGCAGAGCTGCCCGTCCGTGCCGAGCTGGGAGGTCGGCCGGAACAACTCGTACGGCTACAACTACAAATACCTCGGCAGCGCCCGCGAGAACGACCTGAGCCGGACTCCGCCGTGGGAGAATTTCCCGGTGCAATTGGTTCGCTCGCCTTCGCTGACGATCGCTTTTGGCGATTCGGACGGCACCGGCTGGAAGAAAGACCACGTCAACGGCGTGAACGACGTGGACATGTTCGGCAACCACGGCTACACGCTGGACCCGACATACATACCGACATACGCCGTTCACACCCTTAGCGGCGGGACACCCGAGCCCTACGCATGGCTCGCTTACCGCACGTACATCTCCACCCGCCACCTCGGCGGCTCGAACATCTGCTTCGCCGACGGCCACGTGGAAACGCTGACCCCGCAGAAGGTTTGCGTCGACAACCGGTACTGGAACGGGTACGGCCGGGAAGATCCGATTCGCGATCCGCACGTGGACTACAAGTACCAGGACGGCGAATGGCGATTCCCCGACGTGGTTGCGAAGTAGACCCTTCCCATCGCGAAGAGCCGCAGAATTGTCGGACCGCGAGCACGGCCGGCGAATCGGCGCCTACGGACGCGCAAGCAGCTCGGCGATCTGGATGCCGTTCAGGGCGGCGCCCTTGCGGAGCTGGTCGCCGGAGAGGAACAGCTCGATGCCGCAGCCGTCCGGCTGGCTGAGGTCCTGGCGGATGCGGCCGACCAGCACGTCGTCCATACCACTGGCCTCGATGGGCATGGGGAAATGCTGCGGGTCACGCCGGTCCACCACTCGCACGCCCGGTGCCGCCGATAGAATTTCGCGCACTTCGTCCGGGGTGATCGGTTGCGAGAAGGTCAGGTTGACCGACTCGCTGTGGGCGCGCAGCACGGGCACGCGCACGCAGGTGGCGGTGATGGCAAGTTCCGGGGCGTGGAAGATCTTCCGCGTCTCCCGGATCATTTTGATCTCTTCCTCGTTGTACCCGTCCGGGCCGATGGCGGAGTTGTGCGAGAAGAGGTTGAACGCGATGGCAAACGGGAAGACCTTCGGCTCCGCCTTGCGGCCGGCCAGCACGTCGCGCGTCTGCTCTTCCAGTTCCAGCATGGCCGAAAGCCCGGCCCCGCTGGCGGCCTGGTACGTGCTGACCACGATTCGCCGGAGGGGGTTGGCCTTGTGCAGGGGCCAGACGGGCACGTTCATGATGATGGTGGAGCAGTTCGGGTTGGCGATGATGCCCTGGTGCCCGCGGACGTCTTCGGGGTTCACCTCCGGCACGACCAGGGGCACGTTCGGGTCCATGCGGAAGGCCGATGAGTTGTCAATGACTACCGCCCCGGCCGCCGCGGCCCTGGGTGCGAACTCCTTGCTTCGTCCGCCGCCGGCGCTGAAGAAGGCCACGTCCACCCCCTCGAATGAGGTTTTGGCCAGATCCCCAACGGGGTGCGGCTCGCCCCGGACGTCGATGGTCTGCCCCGCGCTGCGGGCCGAGGCCAAAAGGATGAACCGATCGGCCTGGAGCCCCCGCTGCTCGATCAGGCTGATGAACTCCTTCCCCACGGCCCCGGTGGCCCCGACGATGGCAACACAGCGAAACATGCGCGAACCTCCCGAATGGGTTCAACTTCATCCCGAAGTCTGTTCGGGCGCGATCCAGAAGACCACCGACCGGCGCGGCTACGGCCGGGAGGCATGCCGTCTGGATCGGCTCCTGGGCGGCCCGGAACTCCCTATTCCTCTCGAATTTGTCCCGGTTTTGCAAGGGCTCGGCGCGTGCGGTCTCATGCTTGACGTGAGGCTCGGACGGGGACTAGACTTGCCCGACGGACGGCGGTCCGAAACAATCGCCGCCACAACGAGTTGGAGCAAGGCGGCGGCCTCGGCGCGTGCAGTCGGGCGCCACGCGACGGGCTGGAGTTGCCATGAGCCGGCCGCGCGATCATTGGCCCTCGACCT
>CAZBFW010000352.1:0-5084 GCA_964491135.1 uncultured Phycisphaeraceae bacterium
TGACCCCAGGGGGACTCGAACCCCCGTTGCCGGCGTGAAAAGCCGGTGTCCTAGACCACTAGACGATGGGGCCGGGGCCGGACGGGGCACCCCCAAAAGCGTGCCCAAACGGAGCCGAAACGGCCCGAACCGACCGGACCCTGGAGTATTGTCGACGGGGCAGCCGCCGTCAACGGCCACAGGACGCCGGGAACGCCAGGAAAGCGCTGCCAAAGCGGGATCAGGCGGCTACGGCAGCCGCGCTTGACCCGGCCCAGAGACTTCCGTACCCTCTGGATATGCGTATCTGTCATTTTCCAGTGCATACCGGCCGGGATTCGGCGCGCGACCACCAGTGCCGCGGCGCGCAGCTTACCTGAGTCTTTCATCACAGCGAACACCCGTTCGAACCGATAACTCTTGCACTGGGAACAAGTTGCGTACGATTTCAGCCCGCGGCACGCGCCTGTCCGGACGGCCGCGCCCGAGCTGATGAGGAGGCCGAACCATCATGACCAGCCAAGCGCGAACTCGAATGATCATCATGGGCGCCGCCGGGCGCGATTTCCATGATTTCAACGTCTACTGGAAGCACGACCCCACCGTAGAGGTCGTGGCATTTACGGCCACCCAAATCCCCGACATCGACGGGCGCGTGTACCCGGCCGAACTGAGCGGCCCCCGGTATCCCGAGGGCATTCCCATCCACGCGGAGGCGGATCTCGAGCACCTCATCGCCGAGCACGGCGTCCGCCTGGTCACGCTGGCCTATTCCGACCTGCCGCACGAGGTGGTGATGAACCAGGCCTGCCGCGTGCAGGCGGCCGGGGCCGACTTCCGCCTGCTCGCCCCCGCCGTCACCATGCTGAAGTCCAACAAGCCGGTCATCGCCATCTGCGCCACCCGCACCGGTTGCGGCAAAAGCCAGACCACTCGCCGCATTGCCGACATCCTGAAGGAGATGGGCAAGACGGTGGCAGCCGTTCGGCACCCGATGCCCTACGGCGACCTGACGAAGCAGGTGTGCCAGCGTTTCGCCCGGCTGGAGGATCTGGACACGCACCACTGCACCATTGAGGAGCGGGAGGAGTACGAACCACACATCCAGCACGGCAACCTGGTCTTCGCCGGGGTCGACTATGAGCGAATTCTCGCGGCGGCCGAGAAGGAAGCCGACGTGATCCTCTGGGACGGCGGGAACAACGACACGCCGTTCATCCGCCCCGATCTGTACATCGTGGTGACCGATCCCCACCGTGCCGGTCATGAGGTTCGGTACTATCCCGGTGAGACCAACGTCCGCATGGCCGACATCGTCATCATCAACAAGGTGGACACCGCCGAAGAAGCGGATATCCGCGTCGTGCAGCAGAACGTCCGCCGGATCAACCCGCGCGCGACCATCCTGGAAGCGAACTCGCCCTGCACGGCGGACAACCCGGATCTCATTCGAGGAAAAGCGGTCCTGGTCATTGAGGACGGGCCCACGCTCACCCACGGCGAGATGCGTTACGGAGCCGGCCACGTGGTGGCCCGGCGCTACGGGGCGGCAAAGATCGTCGATCCGCGCCCGTATGCCCAGGGCTCCATCCGGGACGTGTTCAACAAGTACAACCACCTGACGGACATTCTGCCCGCCATGGGCTACGGCAGGCAGCAGATGGCGGACATGGAAGCCACCATCGCGGCCGTGCCCTGTGACAGCGTACTGGTGGGCACGCCCATCGACCTGGGGCGGATTTTATCCATCCGGCAGCCGCATACCCGGGTGCTGTATGAGCTGGAAGAGCACGATCGTACGATTCTGCCCGATGCGGTCGGCAAGGTTGTCCGGTAGAATACCGCGTTCGACCCAGGCTGGACCGCCCACGGAGAGACCGGCAGCCCGCAAGCGAGAAGGATGACAAACATGGACTCCAAGCAGCACAGCGAACTGATCGACCGGTACAGCGCACGCAACTATGCCCCCCTGCCCGTGGTGATCGCCAAGGGCGAGGGCGTCTGGGTGGAAGACGTGGACGGATACCGCTACCTGGACATGCTCAGCGGGTACTCCTCGCTGAACTTCGGGCACAGCCATCCCCGCATCATCGAGGCCTTCGTCGAACAGGCCCGCAAGCTGACCATGACCTCCCGGGCGTTTCAGAACGACCAGTTCGGACCGTTCTGCAAGGAGCTGACCGAGTTCTGCGGGCAGGATCTCGTGCTGCCCATGAATACCGGGGCCGAAGGCGTCGAGACGGCCATCAAGACCGCCCGCAAGTGGGGCTACAAGGTCAAGGGCGTCGAGGCGGACAAGGCGGAGATCATCTGTTGCGAGAACAACTTCCACGGGCGAACGGTGACCATCATCTCGTTCTCGCGTGATCCGCAGTTCAAGGACGGGTTCGGCCCGTTCACGCCGGGCTTCAAGGTGATCCCGTTCGCCAACCCCAAGGCGCTGGAAGCTGCCATCACCAAGAACACCGTGGCGCTGTTGGTCGAGCCCATCCAGGCCGAGGGCGGAATCCTGGTGCCGCCGGCCGGGGCCCTCAAGCAGTGCTACGACATCTGCCGCAAGAACAAGGTGCTGTTCATCGCGGACGAGATCCAGACCGGCCTGGCCCGCACCGGCCGCATGTTCGCGGTCGAGCACGAGGGCATCAAGCCGGACGTGCTGATCCTGGGCAAGGCGCTCGGGGGCGGCGTGTACCCGGTGTCGGCGGTGCTGGCGTCCAAGGAAATCCTCGGCGTGTTCAACCCCGGGGACCACGGCAGCACGTTCGGCGGCAACCCGCTGGCCTGCGCCGTGGCCCGCACCGCCCTGAAGGTGCTCAAGGACGAGAAGCTGCCCCAGCGGGCGGCGGAACTGGGCGAGGCGTTCCTTAGTCGACTTCGCACCATCGGCGGCAACAAGATCAAGGAAGTGCGAGGAAGGGGCCTGCTCATCGGCATCGAGCTGCACGAATCGGCAGGCGTCGCCAAGAAGTACTGCAAGGAGCTCAAGGAGCACGGAATGCTCTGCAAGGACACCATCGAGCAGGTGCTCCGCATCGCTCCGCCGCTGGTGATCTCGCAGAAAGAGCTGGACTGGTCTTTCGAGCGGCTGGCGAAGGTGCTCGGCTGAGTTGCGCCCGACCTTCGAGGCGCGTCCCTGCCGCCGCGAATCTGAGAATCCAGGACGAGACCGGCGTACGCGCCGGTCTCTTTTTGCTGGACCGATCCCGGCGCGCCGGGACTATCTCGGTCCTCCCTCCCAGTGGGAATCCGTTCCCACGGGCTCTTGCGCCGCTGGAGCAAGATCGCCCCAGGGGGAGTCCGTTCCCGACGGGGTCCAGCCGAGAAATGCAGCCCGCGAGAAAGGATTCTCGCAACAGGTGGGGCCGAGAACGGATTCTCGGCCCAGCAGGTCTCTTTTTGCTGGACCGAGAATCCGATCTCGGTCCCATCCCGTCCCGTCCCGGGCGCGGCAAACAAAGTCCGGCGCGTACGCGCCGGTCTCCTTTTGCCCTAGAATACCGCGTATGGCCCAGGCACTGGATCAGAAGTTTCAGCACATGCAGGACATCCTCCGTTCCCTGGAGCGCGTGGCGGTCGCCTTTTCCGCCGGCGTGGATTCCACGTTCGTGCTGAAGGTCGCCATCGACACGCTCGGGCCGGCGAACGTCGTCGCCATCACCGGGCGAAGCGACAGCCTGGCCCAGGACGAGCTGGACGCCACCATCGACCTGGCCCGGCAGCTCGGAGCCGAGCACGTGCTCGTGGACACGCATGAGCTGGACAATCCGAATTACGCCGCCAACCCGGCCAACCGCTGCTTCTACTGCAAATCCACGCTCTATGAACACATGGGCCCGATCATGCGCGAGCGCGGCATTGCCCACGCCGTCAACGGCACGAACGCCGATGACTACGGGGACTACCGCCCGGGTCTCCAGGCGGCCGAGCAGTTCCAGGTCCGCGCGCCCGCCGCAGAGGCCGGCCTGACCAAGCAGGACATCCGCGAGCTGTCCGCCCGCCTGGGCCTGCCCACGTTCGACAAGCCGGCCATGCCGTGCCTGGCCAGCCGAATTCCATACGGCGAGGCCGTCACGCCGGAGAAGCTCCGCATGATCGAGCAGGGCGAGGCGTACCTCCGCAGGCAGCTCGGCCTGACCGACTGCCGCGTCCGCCATCACGGCGCCCTGGCCCGCATCGAAGTGCCGGCCGACCAGATCGAGCGCCTGGCCTCGGCGGACGTACGAACCGCGCTGGATACGCACTTCCGCAGCATCGGCTATCAGTACGTGGCCCTGGATCTGCGTGGCTTTCGCAGCGGGGCCCTCAACGAAGTGATTTCGCTCAAGGCGCCGGACGGCTCGCCGCCCGCGCCAGCACGATAAACCCGTTGGCCCACAGTTTGCAGCCGAACGCCGGCCTGGCCGGACCGTTGCGGCGCTCATTCAGCGACACCCATTCCACGATTTCGAATCCGCCCGCCGTCAACAGACCCTCCAGCTCGGCCCGGGTGAACACGTGAATGTACATGTTCCGAATGCCACGATAGCTGGGGATGTACTTGTCGCCCCATTCGCTCCGGCCCGCCAGCGTGCGAACGGCGTTGCCGACCAGAAACGCCAGCCCCTCCGCGCGGTAAAGGTTGTGCCAGCGGTTGTGCACATGGACGGCCAGCAAACCGTCGGGTTTCAGCAGCCGGTGCCAGGCCCGCAGCGCCTTCAGCCGATTCGCCCGCCCGGCGATCAACCCGAGCGTGCTGAACATGCAGATCGCGTAATCCGCCCAGCCGGCCGGCAGGCTGCGCTCGACTTCGACGAGGTCCGCCTCGACCAGCCGCGCCCGCAGTCCGGCTCGGGACAGCTTCTCTCCCGCCACGGCCAGCATGGCCCGGGAGAGGTCCACCCCGATCACGTCGAACCCGGCCCGGGCAAACTGCAGCGTGTGCCGGCCGCTGCCGCACCCGAGGTCAATGAGCCGACCGGGTCGGGGCATCCAGGAAGCCAGCAGCCGCGCGTCATAGTCGAACAGCTCCGATCCCGCGAAGTACTCATCGTACTCACGGGCGATGGCGTCCGATTCGAGGTATCGGCGAGTGGACGGCTGGATGGCCTCGATCGGCCTGGGCACGG
>CAZBFW010000353.1:0-5084 GCA_964491135.1 uncultured Phycisphaeraceae bacterium
ATTCCCGTCGGGCCCGGCACTCGATGGTCACCGTGCGACCGGACCGGGTTGCCCGGGTGCTCCACGTGAAGAAGGACAGATCTCCCTCTGAGCCCAGCGCCTCCAGATCTCCGGGCTCCACACCTTCCGGTAACGTCAGGTTGATCTGCGATTCGATTGCAATTGGCATACGGATCTCAAACGGGGCGCGGCGATCGGAAACGGGTTCCGTCTCGACGTACAATCTCTCCCAGAGCATAGGCACGCGCCCGTGCCATTCCGAACCGACCTGCCGGAACGCCCGGTTCACGCGGTAGCGCATGCGAATGACGAGAGGCTGTCCGGGTTCGTTCAGGCCGTCGATCTCGACCGTCTCCACGCCGGATACGCCATGCGACGCGAAACGGGCTGCAAGGTCCGTGTGATACTCCTCGTCCTCCGTGCGCTGCAGGAACCAGCGGTCCGACTCGGCGCATTCGCCTCGAAGCGTAACGGTCTCCGCAACCTCGAGGTCGTGCTCGTTGATGAGCTTGACATCGCGCCGGGTGATGACGGCGGCCGGCTCCGGTGCGCACGGCGGCGAGGCCACCAGTCGCGGCGCCGCCGGATCGAGCACCAGCGCGTAACCGCCTCGAAGCGGATTGCGCGAGCTCGTCAGAACGGATCCATATTTCATCATGGTGTCGATGAAGCGGTTGCCTTCCCCACCCGGCGTCCAGACCACCATGTGATCGAATTGCCCAAGAGACGGCAGACCCGGACGCACGGTGGCCGACGTGTTCACCAGGGCGAGGGCCGCGGGTTGCCCGGCCGCCTGGAGCAGTTGACACAGCAGCAGCGCGTGGTCCTTGCTGTCGCCGTGCTTGCCGGCCAGGATGTCCGGCACGCGGTTGGGAATTATCGCACGTTCGCTGAACCCGGCGCCTCCGTACTCGTATTCCGTCTGCACGTGAGCGGCGAGTGCTTCGATGATGGCCTCCGAGTCCGTCAACCCCTGTGTGAGGCGCTTGGCCAGGTCCCGGGCGGCATCGTCCAGGACCAGCCGGTCTTCCAGCGTCTCGAGATACTCGCGGGCCAGCGCCTCCCACGTGTCCTGACGTTCGGCGATCACGAGCATGGGAAGCCACTGGTCGGGGTACGGCTGAAGGGGCTCGTACGTGAAGACCGGTGGATGGAGCATGGTCCAGCCGATCCAGTCGGCGTCCGCGATTCTTTCCAGCCGATCGTCCGCCTCGGTCGCGAGGGTATCCACGGCGCCGCGGACGAACAGGGCGTGATGGGCGACTGGAATATCGGGACTGAAAGATTGCCGCAGAAACGGCCAGTGCCCGGGCGGATCGGTGCGCCGCGCGGTCACCGCAACGTCGATCGTGCAGCCCGGGGCGAGGGCGGGAACGGGAACGTGAAGCATCCTCTCGTGCGGGGTCTCGTCCCACGGGGTCTCATCGACCACGTACGCGGTCTCTATGGCGTCCCCTCCCACGAGTGTGCCCTGGCCGTCGTGCACGCGGACCCAGTTCACGCAGATCTGTTCAACCAGAGGATCGAATGCGAAGGACACTGTGGTAAGATGCCCCACGCCCCGGCGGTCGAGGATAGTATAACGTCTGTACTCGGTGCGTTGGAATCGCTCACCGGGAACGTACTCGATGCCCGTGATCCAGGACTCACAGCGCGACCCGGCCTGATCGGGCGCCGCGGGGCCGGATTCTCCCGGAGACGTTGCCTGCGCGACAATGGCGGGTGGTATCGCCACCGGCTCCAGGGAATCGCGGATGCGGTACGCGTCATGCTCGCCGAGCATGGCCGACAACTCCTCCAACTCCATTTGCGCGGCCTGGTTGGCGGAGTCATGCCGCAGCGCTTGCTCGCAGCACGCGCGGGCCTCCGGGTATCGCTTCAGTCTGTATTCGCAGTCGCCTTTCAGCAGGAACGCCTCGGCCGGGTTCACGCCTCGGTCTATCAGCCTCTGGGCTATGTCTCGCGCTTCCAGGGCTCGATCGGCGGCGAGGTGAGCATTGGCGATCTGCATGGCGATTTCTGCATCATCCGCGTTCGCGGCGAAGGCATCGGACAGCAGCGCAACGGCCGCCTCGTGCTTTTCCTGCTCGCTGTAGACGGAGGCCTTCCGGATCTGGAGATCCACGGACGGATCCTCCTGCAGCCGGCGATCAATTGCGCGGTGCGCGTCGTCAAACCGCTCGAAGTGCTCCAGCGACGAGATGTATTGGTCAAAGTAGTATGGATCGTCGTAGCCTTCGTCGAAGACCTGCGTGTAGAGGGCTAACGCCTCCTCCTCCTGGTTCAGCCATTGGAGGTTGCAGGCCAGGTTTGCCCGGGCCTCCCTGCTGTCCGTCAGCCCCGGCAGGTTTTCCCGCAGCAGGAATACCGCCTCGTGGTGGCGGTGCAGGTGGTGCAGGGTATCCGCCAGGCGATTGAGCACGTCTGCGTCTTGGGGCACATACGTATGGGCCGCCTGGAGGTAGGGCAGCGCCTTCTCGAAGTCGAGATTCTGGAACGCGGTCATGCCCAGGTCCACCAGCAGGCGGCCCTGGACCTGTTGTTCCCGGGGGGTCAGAGCGGTTCCGGGCGGCGGCCCCTCCAGGAATCGAACCCGCGCCATGACCTCGTCCAGTTCTTCGGCCGGGACGTGATCACCCTTCAGACACCACCCGCTCAGGAGATACGCGAATCGAGGCGTCTGAACCACGCGCATGCGGAACCGGTAGACGTAATCCTCCAGGGTTCGCTCTGTCTCGATCTGAAGGCGTGACGTACCGCCGTCCGACTCGGGCGACCCGCACTGGAATTCCTCGCCCGGGTATTCCATGTTGATCGTTCGCAGCAGAGTGGCGGCCAGTTCCTCCAGCGTGGGCGCCAGGCCGTCGAGGCGCAGCGCCACGATGGCAAAGTGGTGCGTCAGTCCGAAGCTCGCACCGCAATGCGCGTCGGGATAATCCTCTTCCAGCGTGTCCCATTCACTCCACCCGCTGCCCTCGAACTCGACGGCGTACCCGAGTTGCGGGGCCTCGATATCGCCGGCCGGCTTCGCGGAACCGCGGTACACACGCGCCGGGTCAATCACCTCGAAGCCGCTTTTCAGGCGTGGTGCTTCGAGATGGACCCGCGCGGCATAGCGGGTCTGCCCCCAGGTGAGGAGCTGGTAGTTGTAGCCATTGTGCGCGGCTACCCAGAACGAATAGGTGAAGTCCAGTCCCGAGAGGCTTGCTCGTCCTGTGAACTGCCGCCCTTCGATGCCGCACAACGTCTCCGGTACAACCTCGCTGAATTCCGCGGAGGATGCCCGCGCTCGCATCCCCGACTGTACGATGTCCACGAGCGATTCAGGGCTCACCCGCTGCTCGGCCCCAATCTGCTCGGCGATGACCATGAAGAACACTTCCGGGTCCTTTCGCGCCAGCACCACGTTGGCGTCCGGGTTTGCTCGCCTGGCGTCCACCCTTGTCCAGGGGGGACCCGGATGCCGGATGCGGAAGTTCAGATCCGGAAACGCCACGGGCGTCGCCTTCCAGTCCGCCGCCACGGGAGGAGGACTCGACCGGCCGGCGCTGAAGCCCTTGGCGGCGGCCATACCCGCGATTGCCAGCAGTCCGAGTCCGTTGAGGATGATTCCCCAGACGGCCTGGTGCCGGCCCTGCCGAAAAAGGGCCGCACGCTGGGAATAATCGATCAGGCCCACGATTCCGAGAACGATACCCGCCAATGCGCCGCTCACGCAGAGAAAACCCACCAGGAGGATGACGGCCGGATTGGCCGCCCAAGGCAGTTGGCGTACCCAGTTTCCCCAGACGGCGGCCAGCAGCAGCATTCCCAGGAAGAGCATCAGAGACAGCACACACGGCGTGTGCGTCGTTGGCCGTCGCATGATCTGCACGCACTTCAGGATGCCGGCCACCGCGAGCAGCGGAATCACGATACTGCCGCACCAGTAGCCCATCTGCTCGGGGCGGCTGGCTGCAGGAGTTGCCAAGGCGATCACACGGAACATTCGGGGAACCCTCCGGGAATGCGAAAGACCGGATGCTCAATTCCTACCCGCCGGGTGGAAATCGTAGCGGCGCAGGTTCATCTGGTCCCTTACGTAGATCTCGGCCCGGCCGTTGCCGTCCTTGTCCTGTACCAGTACCCACTGCGGCCAGCCCAGGCACGGCTTGCGAACGATGATCTCGCCTTCGTTCGAAACGACGTGGATCGCGCTGCTGTAGGTGAAGATCAGCTCGTCGCCTCGGCGGCCGTCCAGGTCGGCCAGCGTCATGTGCTGCGGCTGCTGATGTTGCTCGCCCCGGACCTCCAGTCGCCACAGCTCCGTACCCTGCTCGTCAAACGCCGCAAAGGTGGCCCCTACGGGCGGCTTGTATTGCTCCTGCGACTCCTCATCCGCGATCGTTTCCACGGTGATGATGCCCGGCCGCCCCCCGCGACCCACGGCACCGACCAGGAACGGCGTGGGCGGCGTGTACCCTTGTGAGGCGGTCTTGCGCGGCGGCATCGGGACCTCCGCCACCGTCTCTCCCTTGAGATTGATCTTGCGGACGCTGTTGCGATGCCGCACCCAGATTCCCTCCGCGTCCGACTGCGGCCCCGTGCCGCTGGACCAGTAATTGCCGCTCTCATCCGGCGCCCGCGCGGCCCAGGCTTCGCGAAGCCAGCCCTCGTTCAGCGGCTCGACCTGGCTGGACGGGCTGAAGCGAGTGGCGGTCTGGTCCTCGTATTCCTCCATCTCCTCCTTGCTCATCGGCTTGGCGCTGGCGAGCTCCTGGCCGTCCAGCAGCTTCTCCACGTCCCGGGCCAGGTTCTTCGAGGTCTCCGGGGTCAGGAAGCCGCTGTACCGGCCCTGCACGATTCCGTCGCGATTGATCAGCACCGTGCCGCCGCCGCGCTGGCATTCCAGGGTCCGGGCAATCGCGTAACCCTGCTCGTGAATGACGGGGTAGGTTGCCCCGGCCGCGTCGAACGTTTCCGTAAGCTTGTCCTTGTCCGGCTCGCCCTGCATGACCACGATGACTTCCAGGCCGCGGTCGCGGTACTTCGCATAGAGGTCCGCAAGCTCCTCCACGCCGGGTGACGTGTACCCGCCCCCGACA
>CAZBFW010000354.1:0-5070 GCA_964491135.1 uncultured Phycisphaeraceae bacterium
CGTCGCTAAGCCCGCCGGCCGTTCACAGCTCAAGGAGAGGAATCGGACATGAAGAGAATTGCAGGCACTTTGGTGATCGGGCTGATGGTGTGCGTGCCGGCCGCACTGGGCGGTCCGTGGGAGTTCCCCGCGGGCGCCGGCGACGACTTCACCTACGCGAACGGTCAGGACATCAACGGGCTGTTCGGCAGTCCTGAAGTCTCGGGCAACACGTTCTACTTCGTGGGCGCAAACTTCCAGGTTCAGGCCGTCGACGGCGGTTCGGCCAGCCAGTCGGACACGACGTCCTTTGACATCATGGTCAATTCGGGGCTCTTCTTCTCAACGATGACCGTGCAGGCGTTCGGCAGCTACTCGATCGTCGGTGACGGATCCGTCGACCTGAATTCGGGCATTGAGCTTACGGAGAACGTCGGCATGATGCGGAACTGGAGCGGTCCGCTGAACACCACGCCCGCGTTTCCGATCACGTCCGGGTCGGGCGGTTGGAGCGGGGACGCGATGGTGGACGTGACGTGGGAGTTTCCCACGCCGGCGGACAGCATGCACGTGGACTTGTCGTGCCTCATCGATGCCATTTCCGGCGCCGGTGGAAGCTCCGAGATCAACGTTCAGTACGAGGACCTGGTGATCAGCTTCGGGATTGTTCCCGAGCCGGCCTCATTGCTGCTGCTGGGTCTGGGCGGCCTGGGGCTGCTTCGTCGGCGCCGCTAGCGGCGTCCGATGCCGAGCGCAGCCGGTACCTCTTTGGGGAAGAAGGGAGTGCTGGGTGTGTCGGGGCGGCCGGCGTGGCCGGTGTCGACAGAGAAGGACTATCGGGAGCGATGGGGGCGCCGAGAGAGTCGGGTCCCCATCGCTTTTGCCGGTACCGCCCGGATGGCCCGTCGTGGTTGATCGAGGAGTCCCTCGGCCCAGCCTTCCTGCTGACCACGAGCAGATGATCCCCTGGTGAGAGGTCTTGCCTGGCGGCGTTTCCATCCGAAAGCGACGGGAGAGGAAGATCGGATTTGTCGTCGCGGTGGAGTGGAGTGCCGTAGTGCCTTCGATACGCGGAATCCTGACCACGCGAACAGTGTGTGCGGGCTGGCTCGTCGGGATGTGTTTGACGGTCAGCGTGGCCCGGGGGGGCGTGCTTCCCACCGACCGCACCGCGGACCAGCCCGACAGTTGGCTGGTGCTCTATAACCTCACCAACCCGGACAGCATTGACTGGGCGCAGTGGTACGCAGATCAATGGGGCATTCCGGCGAGTCATTTGCTCGGGCTGGATGCTTCTGGAGCGGAGCACCTGCCGGATCTGGCCGCCGCTCAGTCGCAGATCTTCGGCCCCGTTCGCGACTACATCGCCGCCAACCCGGACGTTCAGGAGTCGGTGATGGGGATCGTGCTGGGCTATGGATTGCCCGGGCACTACCACACGCCTTCCGTCACGCCGACCGTCGGAGGTTACTCGGTGGCGGATGCGCTGACGGACCTGACCGATGACCATCTGACTCCGTCGTCTCAACGAGGACAGAACACGGACAATCCCCATTGCGTGGGTCAGATTCTGCCGCCGGGCGGTCGTTTGACCCGCGCCTCGATGGCCGCGAATCGTTACATGGCGGCCCGCATCGATGCGCCGACCCTGGATGATGCCAAGGCGCTGACCCTGCGGGCGAAGGCCTTGGCGGCGCCGAACCACACCCTGTACGGCGACTTCATCTGGTACGATTACTACGATCCGGGTTTTCCCCATTCATCTCGACAGTGGTACTGGCTGCGCTCTGCAGTAGAGAATCCCGTGCTGGCGGCCGAATCATGGGCCGAGTTTGACATCGACGGGGTCGGCGCATCGCAGGACACGCCGTCCGCGGCGTTTCGATTCGCCATTTATAAGCTCTATGGCTGGACGCCCGACGATTTCGGCGGAAGTCCGCCGGGCAATCGGGTGCTCGGCTACCACTTCAACAGCTTCGGCTCGGTGACCGTACGCAGCCTGACCGAGAACAACGCGTGCTACGTACCGAACGCGCTGGCGGCCGGTTTCGCCGCTGCCATCGGCGCCACGGCCGAACCGGGTTTGACCGCTTCTCCGTTTCCGGACACGCTGCTGGCGGCCTTGCGCGAGGGATGGACGCTGGGCGAGGCGTATTATCTGGCCAACCCGTTTAACGACTGGATGTGGAACCTTGTAGGCGACCCGTTCGTAACGCTGCCGAACTGGTTCGACGAAATCGAGATCCCGGAACCGTACGGCGACATCAACGGGGATGGCGTGATCGGCGAGCGGGACCTGTCGGCATTCCGCGCCTGCATGAGCGGGGCGGGACACCATGCGGAACCCGTCTGTGACCCCCTGGACTTCGATGAGGACGAGGACGTGGACCTGTGGGACCTGGCCGGCTTCCAGAAGGTCTATGAGGGGGGGCCGGCGGGCGAGGTGACGTTTGACCACAACGAGGACGGCCAGGTGGATGTCCTCGACTTCAACGCCATGCTCGATTGCATGTATGGGCCGGGCCCCACGAGCGAGGTATTCGGGCACGGGTGCTACCACTTTGACGCGGATTTCGATCTGGACGTGGATTTGCGCGACGTCGCAGCCACGATGCTCCAGATCGGCTGAGGCCCGGATGCCGCCGCGCCCGCCAGGGGACAGGCTCGACTTTCGGAGGGTATTCTGCGATAATCAAGGGTACGGCGTGACGGCCGGGACTGCTCGCGGTTCGGGGCGGCTCCGGCCCTGTTTTGTCGCGCCCGGGCCGGCGGCGTGCAACCAAACCGGGGGGATGGAAGCCATGCGATTTCACTCGTGCCGGGCGGCCTGGCGTCGGCCATTGCATTTTGCGGTCCGTACCGTCCTGTTCGCGATTTTCGCGGTCGGGGGCGTGTGGGCCGAGGCGTTGGCTGAACAACCACGTGTGCGGCGATCGCCCATCACGGGACGGGCCTCCTTCGTCACATTGCTGGAGAGCACCCGCATCACACAGCCGGAGGAGTTTCTTCGGCGGCACGGAGAGCTTTTCGGAATCCATGATCCATCGCGACAACTGCGCCGGCAGCGCGTGTGGACCGATGCCCTGAACCGTCATCATACGACCTATGAGCAGGTACACCGTGGCATCCCGGTGTTTTCCGGCGTGCTGAAGATCCACCAGGATGCGGACGGACGCGTGCGATGCGCGAACGGGGACGTGTATCCGATTTCTCCCAAGCTTAACGTGGTGCCGTCGTTTGACGCGGCGGGGGCGAAGGCTGTGGCGGCGGACGCCCTCGGAAGCGGCGCCGAGGCGGCGTCGTGCGAGCTGGTGGTGGTGGATCCCGGCTGGTACGGCGATCCGCCCCGCGGGGCCTGCCTGGCCTACCACGTCATTGCGGGCCGGAGCGACACCGCTTGGCACGAGGCCTTCTTTATCGATGCCCTCACGGGTGAAGTGCTGGATCGATGGCCGATGGTCTGCGCCGCCCTGGCCCGGGCCGTGCATGACGGCGGCGGCGCGGCGGAGCTGCCCGGCCCCCTGGCCCGGGGTGAGGGCGATCCCCCCGTGGCGGATGCGGACGTGAATGCGGCCTACGACTATGCGGGGGACACGTACGCGTACTATTGGCACGCCTTCGGCCGGGACAGCCTGGATGACGCGGGTCTGCCCCTCGTGATCACCGTCAACACCGGGGCCGTCACCTGCCCGAACGCATTCTGGAGTTTCACGCTCCGCCAGGTTGGAATGTGCACGGGCCTGGTTGGTGACGACGTCGTGGCACACGAGCTGACGCACGGCGTGACCCAGCACACGGCCAACCTGATCTACCAGAACCAGTCGGGCCAGCTCAACGAATCGTTTTCCGATGTGTTCGGCGAGCTGGTGGACCTGTTCAACGGCGGCGCGGCCTTTCCGGGTGCGCCGGAGCCGCCGCCGGCCTGGTCGTCGCATGCCACTGGGTGCGGAACCGACGCGGACAACCAGCTCAGGACGTCGTGCAGCGAGTCTCCCGGCCACCTGAACGGCGTCCGGTGGCTGTTTGCCGAGGATGCGCCCGCATGGAACGGTGCCATCCGCGATCTCTGGGACCCCGTGTGCATGGGCGACCCGGATCGGGCCAACAGCCCCCTGCAGACGTGCAGCCTCCTCGACAGCGGCGGTGTCCACAGCGGCAGCGGCATTCCGAACCACGCGTTTGCCATGCTCTGCGACGGCAAGGTTTTCAACGGGTATACGGTCAATCCGATCGGGCCCGTCAAGGCGGGGGCCGTCTGGTACCGCGCCCTGACGGTCTACCTCACACCGGCCTCCGATTTCCAGGACGCGTACGCGGCGTTCAACCAGGCTGCGGCCGATCTGATCGGGACTGACCCGACCGATCCGCGCACCGGCCTGCCGTCGGGCGATCCGTTCACGGCCGCCGATGCGGCGGAGGTGGACAAGGCGCTGCTGGCCGTCGAGATGGACACGCCCGGCGCCTGCGGCGCCACGGCGACGATTCTGGACCCCGCGCCACCGGTGGAATGCGAGGACCCAGTTATCCTGTTTGCGGATGACGTGGAGGCCGGCACGAACGGCTGGACGGTGTTCAACTCCGGGCCGCCGACGCCATACGACTGGGCCCGGACAACCGAGCCCCTGCCGGGGGGCCGCCCGGGGACGGCGTGGTTCTGTCCCGACCCGCTGATCGGGGACTGTTCCACGGGCGGCGTTCCCGAGATGGGCACGCATTCACTGGTCAGCCCGGCCATTCAGTTGCCGGCGGAGGTGCACCTGCCGATGCTGCGCTTCCGCCACTATATCGAGACGGAGGCTCGCTACGACGGCGGCCAGGTGATGATTCGCGTGAACGGCGGAGCATGGCAGAGCATGCCCGCGCCCGCGTTTCGCTACAACGGCTACAACATCACGCTGTTCACGTCCAGCCAGGGCAACACGAATCCGAATGCGGGCCAGCTCGCGTTCAGCGGGGCGGACGGGAACTGGGGGGTCAGCCTGGTGGACCTGGGCCCGTACGTCAGCGGCGGCGACGTCGTGGAGGTCCGGTTCGAATTCTCCAAGGACTGGTGTTACGGGCTCACGGGCTGGTACGTGGATGACGTGGAAG
>CAZBFW010000355.1:0-5062 GCA_964491135.1 uncultured Phycisphaeraceae bacterium
GTTTGACGAGGACGACATCTATGTTCGATCATACATAGGGGAGAGCAGCTAGGCCGGACGGTTATGACAGATGGTCTGCAGATCGGCGACTGCTCCTCCGCCATTGACACTGCCTGATGCCGCGGTGCCGAAGGATGATTTCGATCTGGATCGCGACGGCGATACGTCCGAGCCGTTGCCGCTGGACCTGGGCCGCGGGGATCGGTTCCTCGGCACCGGCCCCACGGTCGACATGGGAGCCTACGAGTACCTGAACACCAACGGCCTGGGCGACCCCGAGCCGCCTGGGAGTGACGAAACGTACGCGGTCACACCGCCACGCGCCTTTCCCTGCGGCCACCATTCTTGCGGATGCCACCGTCTTCGCCCCGCTGACTCGCCGGTTTCGCATGCCGGTCCAGCCACTCCGTCATGGCGGCCACGCGCTCCGGATCCGTCTGGGATAACGGCCGGATCTCCGGTGCGGCTTCCAGCAGGTGCCCCGTGGACAGCTCCTTCCCGGCGTGGAACGCCAGCTTCAGGCCCAGCGTGACGACCTCGATCACGTCCGCGCCGGTGTAGCCGTCCGTCGCGTCGGCCAGGGCCTCCAGATCAAACGCCTACGCTTTGGGCTTCAGACGCCAGGTGAAGGCCAGCAGGATGATGCCCAGCAGGGTGCAGGCCAGGATGATCGCGATGACGACCGACCAGGCGGCCGAGATGCCGAATGAAGGCTGCAGGTGCCGGAGCAGCCAGCCGAAGCCCTTCCCTCCGACTGCCCGACCCACGTAGCCGAAGAGTCCGATGAAGCCGGCGGCGGTTCCGATGGCTTTCTTGGACGTCAGGTCCAGCGCCTGGATGACAATGAGGTTGATCACCGGGTAGATGCAGAACCCGATGATGGCCAGCATGGCCAGGTCCAGGCCGAAATAGCCGGGCGGCGTCAGCCAGATGACCGTGAAGGCGGCCAGGATCGGCACCATGCACAGCACGGAAACCATGCCGCGGCGCCCGCCGAGCAGATCGGAGAACCACCCGAAAAGAATCGTCGAGGGGATGCCGCCGAACTCGATGACCAAAACGGCGATCCCGCCTTTAAGAAGGGTGGCGTCCTTGACCTCCCGGAAATACATCGGGCCCCAGTCCAACATGGAATACCGCGCGATGTACGCGAAGAAGTTCGCGAACGCCAGCAGCCAGACGTACTTGTTGCCGAGGGTGTACTGGATCAGGCGTTCCCTGAACGAGAACTCGCGTTCATGCAGTCCCTGCTGTCGTTGTGCTTCGGTGAAGTCATTCTTGTACTCTTCGATCGGCGGAAGGCCGACCGACTGCGGCGTGTCCCGCAACCGCCAGAACAGATACACGGCGCCGAGCGTCGCAAGAATCCCGGGAAAGAAGAACGCGGAATGCCATCCGCCCCAGTGTGCCGCCACCCATGTGCCCGCGTCGGCAATCCTGTCCCACCCGTGCCGCGTCGCCCAGTCGGCGAGATTGCCGGCGATGCGGCCGCTGTGTTCGGCCGTCCAGGCGGCCAGTACGCCGGCGACGCCGCCGCCGACGTTGTGCGACGTGTTCCAGATGCTGAAGGTCAGGCCCCGCTCTCGCTCGCTGAACCAGTGTCCCATACTCCGGCCGCACGGCGGCCAGCCCATGCCCTGCACGAAGCCGTTGAGCGTCCAGAGGACCAGATGCATCCAGTACTCCGTGACGGAACCAAAGATGAAATTGCAGATGGCGGTGAGCAGGAGCCCGCAGGCCATGAACACACGCGGATTGCTCCGGTCGGACAACGCGCCCATCACGAACTTGCCGAGCCCGTAGCTCAGGGCGGTGGCCGCCAGGATGGTGCCGATCATGTCATGGTTGTATCCGAGGGCGGTCTCAACCTCCTTGGCGACCGGGGAGAGGTTGTTGCGGACCAGGTAGAACATGGCGTAGCCGATGAACGTGGCTTCCATGATCCGCCAGCGGTGGCGCGGGTATTGCCGCCGGATTTCCGGCTCCGGCCGACGAGGGATATGCGGTGCAGGACCGAAGAAGAAACGACCGAAGGAACGAGCCATACGCTTGCACCCGCTTCAGAACGCCGGGGACGATCATGGATGAGCGGCAGGCCCACGCCGACCTGCCGATGCGGATGCGTGGTCGAGGGCTCGCGGCCGGCATCGTTCCGGCCAAGGCCGTTGCGCATCCCTTCTGGAAAGCGTGGGCGTTGGGGAATTGGCGAGGCAACCCCGCCAGATCCGCAACCTGCTGATTTCACCGCTCCTCAGGAACACAACGCGCGTTCGGCATGTCGCGTATGCGAAGCCGATTCAGGGGGAGTCTAGTTGCCCACGGGCGGCCAATCAAGAACCCCGGCTCCAGCGCCTGCCGACAGGGTGCGAGGGCGCGCAAAACGTCGCCTTCGGGAGCCTGGCCGGTATGCTGCTTTCGCAACGCCATCGGCGCCGCATGGGGCATCCGCACGCTTGCTGGACACCGGGAACGGGAAGTGTATAACACGCTGCCCGAGGGCGGCAGGAGCCTGCGGAAACCCTGCCGACCGGTCGTATCGGGCAAGAGGACAGGGCTCGGACGGGCCTGCAGGGCGTTGTTGCAGCGTGGTCTGCCGGGGGGGGTCAGCACGGACGAACGGTCGGTCGTCGTCAACCCGTATGCCGACCAGTCCAGGAGAGTGACCCGGCGTGAGACGCGCAATTGGGCGATTGCCGATCATCGGCCGCCTGGCCGGGAGTCTGTACCGGAAGTTCCTGCGCGCGTGCGGGCTGTTCAGCTCGGAGCGCTACTGGATCGACCGATACGAAGGTGGCGGGAACTCCGGTGCTGGCTCGTACGGTCGGCTGGCCGAGTTCAAGGCCGAGATCCTGAACGATTTTGTGAGAGAGAACCGCATCGAGACTGTCATCGAGTTCGGCAGCGGCGATGGCAACCAGCTTGCCCTCGCGGATTACTCTCGCTATACGGGTTACGACGTCAGCCCCAGAGCGGTGGTCATGTGCCGGAGCCTGTTCGCCGCGGACCCGAGCAAGACGTTTTGGCTGATGAGCGAGTATGACGGGCGGACGGCTGAACTGACGCTTTCGCTTGACGTCATCTTTCATCTCGTTGAGGACGGCGTGTTTGACGGGTACATGCGCAGGTTGTTTGACTCTTCGGAAGCCTACGTCATCATCTACTCGTCCAACACCGACGCAAACGACGCCGACCAACCACCGCACGTGAGGCATCGCCGGTTTACGGACTGGGTGGACATCCACAAGTCCGAATGGACGCTGCTGCGTCACATCCCCAACCGGCACCCGTTCACCGGCGACGGCACGAAGGGGTCGATCGCCGACTTCTACATTTACAGGAGGAGGGGTTAGGGAAACGGCGAAGTTGGACGCCTGACCGCGCAGCTCAAGGCTGTTGAGAGAACGTCCGTGCAGGGAAGGGACTCGGGCAAAGAGCCGGAACTCGCCATGAAAACGCCAATTGGCAGACGGCTGTCTGAATCGCGCCTTCCGCTCACCCTCGCCAGCATGGTGGCTGTCGCCGCGCTGATGGCAGACGGCTTGCTCATACACTTCTCGGGGCCACGGTTGAGTCCTATGTGGCGGTGTGTGCCGGCGGTCATTGCCACGATGCTTTACGCGCGCCTGGCCGGCTGGGACCTGTTATCGTTGGGATTGACCATCCGGCCACTTCAGGGGTGGCTCTATTGGTGCAAGGCGACGGCCGTGATCGCACTTGCGATGGGTGTCCTGGTTTCTCTGGGTGTGCTGATGTGCCGCCTTGCCGGCTGGCATCTGGCTTCGCACTCGATTCCGCTGACCGAGGTGGGCGACAGCTTCGTGTGGATGTGTATCCAGGCTCCATTGATTGAGGAGCCGATCTATCGGCTGGTTGTTTGTGTCCCGTGCGTGGTGCTGCTGCGCCCGGCTGGTTGTATCATCGCATGCGGCCTGCTGTTCAGCCTGCTCCATGCCTTCTATGGGAACCCGTCACCTGACAATGCCGTTGCGGGTTTCTTCCTGGTATGGGCTTTTCTGCGGAGCGGCACGATTCTGCTGCCGCTCGCGCTGCATAGTCTCGGCAACCTTTGTGTCTTGATCCTCAGTGTTCTCATCACGAATGGATGGCTTGAGCCGCTGGCGTGATGCTGCTCGATCCGCTCGTCGGAAATCGGACCTGACCTGACCACCGTTCACGAAAAAGAAGTGAGAGAAGTGGTCGGCCGGCCCTGCACAGACCGGCCTGTGGCGAGCGGCACAGGATAGCACAGCGACCGTGATTCAAGGAGTGGCTTTCGCGCGGGTCCGGCCCACCGACTATCCGGGATCGCTCGTCTCAGCGGAATCCTGCATCCCATCCAGCAGAAGGGCCAGCTCTTCGTCGAATTCCCGCGGCTCGCCGTCGACTCGCAGTTCGATTCCCAGAGTACACGCCAGCCAGCAAGCGAACTGAACCGTTCGTCGCCCGCCGATCGTTCCCGTTTGCCCCCTGGCCTCGAAACCGATTTCCTTGCCGGTAGTCCGTGCAAGCGCAACGGTGTATCCCTGTACGGGCAGGTCATCAATCTGCAATCGCACGTGTGAAACCTGCCCGGAATCAACGATTCGTCGATACAGACCCAGAAGATACCGGAATTCGACAGAGCGGTTGCACGCATCGATGACGATCGTATGTGGGCCCCAGGCACACAACGAGCACACCGTGCCGATTCCCAGGTAGATGATCACGCCCTTCATGGCACGGAGATGTGGCTCACGATCAAGAACGGATTTGCCGACCATCACCGCTATGCCCAAACCCGTCAACAGGGCCAGAACGCCCACGATGCCCAGCACCAGCACCAACGCCTTGGATTTGCTGAGCGTGACTCGTCCGGCTTCGTCCTGGGCGATTCTGTAATTCCCCAGCTTGCGACCCGCAGGGGCGGCTGGTGCTCGAGCATTCTCAATTGCTGTGCCGAAACGGTGCACACGGCGTTTGGGATCGGCTTGGATGCCATGGCGGTTATCCGATGAGCATCATCAGGATCTTGAGAGTACCGAGTTTGGGCCTACCGACGTGCCCCCGGTTCGGCAATCTGCAT
>CAZBFW010000356.1:0-5057 GCA_964491135.1 uncultured Phycisphaeraceae bacterium
CAAACGCTGTTTCGAAACCCGCTGGCCACTCCGTACACGCTGGGTATCGCCAGCGGCGGATCGCTGGGGGCCCTGGTCGCCATGACCGCCGGCCGGCAGGCAGCGATTCTCGGGATTTCCTCCGTATCCTGGGGTGCGTTCGCCGGATCGGGCGCGGTGCTGGCGGCGGTCTGGCTGATGGCCCGGTCCTCCCGCCGTCTGGGCGGCAACGCCTTGCTTTTGGCGGGCGTGACGATCGGCTTCTTCTGCTCCGCCCTGATGATGTTCGTCACGCACCTGGCCAACGTGTACGAGACCTACCAGATCGTCCGCTGGATGATGGGAAGTGTGGAGTCGGTCGGGCGGGTGGAGGTCCACGCTCTGTTGGCCGTGCTGGCGCCGGCGTGGCTGGTGCTGCTGGTACAGGCCCGGGCCTTGAATCAGTATGAACTGGGTGATGAGGTCAGCGCCACCCGCGGCGTGCGTCCCGGCCTGTTGCAGGGTCTTTGCCTGGTCATGGCGTCGCTGGCCACCGCGGCGGTCGTGTCCATTTGCGGGCCGATCGGGTTTGTCGGGCTCATCGTGCCGCACGCGGTGCGGCTGGTGGTGGGCGGTGATCATCGGGTTGTGCTGCCCGCCTCCGCCTTGGCCGGTTCCACGTTCCTGATTGTCTGTGACTGGCTCAGCACGCTGCTGCCGGCGTGGTACGGACACCTCGTGTCCCGCGAGCTGTCCGCCGCCACGTTGCCCATTGGGGTCGTGACGGCGATGGTGGGGGCACCGCTGTTCCTCTGGATTCTCCGTTCACGGCTGCGATAGCGGAAGGGGCGCAGGCCGGCCCGTCCGATGCAACCAGCCCGGAAAGGATCGATGGGAGTGCCCCCGGGACGCCAAGGGACCAAGGCGATGAGGCTGCCGGTTGATGGGGTATTCTGCCCAGCGTTCGCAGTCGAGTGCCGTGGGGAATCGGCCGACAAGATTGTCATCGGGACACCTGCGGGAGCCCGGGACGGATGCCATTCCGGGCGAGCCGGGCGTTCGCTCCGCTGCCTTACTTGCTCCCGCAGCAAGCCGGTGCGGGTGTCCGGACCCGGGACCCGGGTTGTCCCGGGAGGCACTGGCTGGTAATCGGTGCTGCAGCGCCGCCGGCCACGCGAGTAGCAGGCATGTCTTCATCGGCCCACGCGAGGGCGCGCGCTGGCCGCGCGCCGCATGGCTCCGGCAGGCCGCCCGCGCGGATGCCGGATTTTCCGTCGTCATTTTGGGGCTCGATGCCCTCTACCCATAGGGGAGGGTTTGCGCAAGACCCCATCGCGGTCCGTTTGGCACGACGGCCGAACTGCGGAGCGATCGCTCGCAGCCAACCCGCCGACCATCGTACGGGCGTACGGGCCCGCATCCGGACGAGAGTGCCGGGGCCGCTCCATGGGTATCTTTCGGCTGGCGCGACCAGTCGTGTCCGGGGCAACGAATTACAGAGGGACTTTCATGACAGAGGCCAGGATCGCCGCCACGGGACTCGGGGTTGAGCCGAGGTCGGTTCCGCATTCCGGAGATTGGGGCGATGTCAGTTCCAAGAGCAAGGACTGCTGCTATCTGGACAAGATGCTGGAGTTGCTGGAGCGCCGGCTGCCCTACCTGTCTGGCAAGGCAGGTCGGGTTGAACATATCGCGACGCGGTTGGGAGTGGCCCTCGACCTTCCCCAGGACACGATCATGGCCCTGCGGATTGGGGCCCGGTACTGCGATGTGGGCCTGCACGGCGTGCCGGACACGCTCCTGTCGGCCGATCGGACGTTCGACGAGGAGGATCGGAAGCTTGCGGACTCTCACGTTCGCCTGAGCGGTCAACTGCTCAGCCTGGGGTTCTACGACTTCCCTGCGGTGCTCGAAACCGTCTGGTTTCATCACGAACGTGTGGATGGAACCGGTCCGCTGGGCGTGAAGGGCACCGATATTCCCCTGACGGCCCAGATTCTCGCGGTGGCGGATGCCATCGAGTCGATGTACTCGGGCCGTCCCCACCGGCCCCACATGGACGCCGATGGCATTATTGCCGAACTGCACAAGTGTGCCGCCAGCCAGTTTGACGCACGCGTGGTGCAGTTGGCCAGCCGGATTCGGACGGAACTCTTCGCGTACCTGATCGAGCGGGGCGGCCCCAGACCATTCGACACCGCCGCGGAGCCGAGTCCGCCGCCCCCCGCGGCCGGGACCCCCTCCTCCTCTCCCGCTGCAACGAAGCATCGTCCTCCGCGGGCGGCTCGGGCGACGATAACGCGGTCGGGTGCTTCTCCCGGGCGGATTTCCGGCGTTAATCAGATCACCGCCCTGCCGAGTGTCGTCTGTGAAGTGCTGATGCTGGCCGGCAACCGACATGCCGATCGCGGTGAGCTGGCACGGGCCATTGAGCGGGACGTTGCCCTGACCGCTCGCGTGCTGGCACTGGCCAATTCATGCGGGCACGGTGTCGAGCGCGGCCGGATCGCCACGGTGGACGATGCGGTCGCCCGCCTGGGCTTCAACGCCGTCCGGCAGATGGCCGCCGGGATGGCGATTCTTCGAACGGTGAGCCGGGAGGCGGACGCGTCCGGTGCGTACATTCGGCTCTGGGAGCACTCGTTCGCGACGGCGCTGGTCAACACGCTCATCGATTCCGGACACAGTCACCGCACCGGCGGCGACGATTACCTCGTCGGCCTGCTGCACGACGTGGGGAAGTTCATGGTGATCGACTCAGCCCCCGAGCAGCTCCGAGCCCTGGCCGAGACGGCAGGGCCGGCGGATGAAGGGACCCTGCTGGGGCACAACCACGCGGAGCTGGCCGGCGAGATGCTGTGTCGCTGGGGTCTGCCCGCGACGCTCGTGGAGGCGGTCGGCGAGCACCATCGGTCCTGGGATGAGACGCAGCCGTTTGACCCCAAGGAGGAAGCCACGCTTCGGGGTCAGCTGGCGGACGGGCTGGCCCTGGCATTTGGGTTCCGCAGCGGCCTGGCGGATTACATGCCCGCGATCCCGGCTTCCCTGCTCTCCCGGCTGCCGTTTCTGGCGAACCTGGACACGACGGCGCTGCGGCAATCGCTGGAGGAGCGGATGCGAGAGACGGTCCTCATGCTCGGGTTGTTCGACGAGTTGTCATCGCGAGAGCCGGCGCCCGAGCCCGTCGCGGACACCGAGCGGCCTGCGGCCGTCTATGTCCCGTGTGAGCCGTGCCCGGTGCACGTTCTGTCCGTCTGGCTGGCGCATGCGTGCGGATTCACGACGTACGTCGAGCCGTTGGACGGCCCGCCCAGCGGTGCGAGTGCCACGGCCCTCCGCGTCGTGGACCTGACCAACGGCCTTCCCACGCCGGCGAGACTCCGCACCGTGCGGGCGATGCTGGGCCATTCCAGGGGGCTTCTGGTCCTGTCGAAGGCGTGGGACGGGCAGAGCCTCGGGCAGCCGGGCGCCGGCTGGCAGGTTGTGCGAGAACCCCTTTCTCTGCGTCAACTGGACGAGAGCCTCGAACGTCTGCTCCCGCAGCCCTGCACCGGCTCACGGTGAGCCCGCCAGGGTATTGCACGAATGGCCGCAGACGGAAAGCCGACACGTGGTTGAGGAAAGCCCGGGCGGGTCAGGCGCCGAGCGCCATGACCGCTTCATGGGCCAGCATGGTGTGGAAGACATCAATCGGAATGGACCCGATGCACGTCTGGCAGCGCTGCAGGGTGCGGTTCCACGTGCCTTCATCGCGAGCGAGATCGAGAAAGCTCCGGCCCTCCACCGTCAGCCCGCGCGGGGACAAGGTGTCCCGGCCATTCGATCCGTGTTCGCTGGCCTCGATCAGCCCACCCTCGATGGCCAGTAATGCGTGATGCTTCACCGTGTCTTCGTCGTACCCCTCGACCACGATCGGCAGGCCGGCGTCGGTCTCCGGTCGGCGTTCCGTTTCGAGGAGGATCGCCCGAATGAGACTCAAGTCCCGTCGCATCATGTGACCACCCCCTTGAACCTGCCGCCCGACACGCTCACTCCAACTCCCCTTATCGGCGTGGTCCGTAGTCTGCAGTAATCATTTCATGCAAGCGCAGGTTTTGCGCGGGCCGGAGGTCTCGGGCCGGCCGGGTAATCTCGGCGGCGATGTCTGCGCGTATGTGCTGCACCGGTCGGTCGCTGCGGCACGGCCGGAAGGGCACGCTGGCGAAGGTCTTGGAGCCGCTCTCCCCGGGGTGGCGGCCGCGGTGTATACTGCGTCGCACAACGAGGGGAGAGCGGAGTGACGGATCAGAGAAGCGTCCGCGGCACGGAAGAGAGGCGGTATTGTGGTGGAGCACAACGAACAGAATCGCGGAATGAATGGTCGCAGGATTCCGGTCAAGTTGGCGATTGCGGTTTTATGCTGGACGGGGTTGGCACCGGTGTCCGCGCAGACCACGCAGCCTGCCATGACGCAACCCGTCACACCCTTCCGCAATCCGGCAGAAAAGGAAACGATTCGCCCGTATCCGGCACTGGAGCTCACGTACGAACGGTACGAGCAGCCGCGGCCGCTGCGGGTGTGGGTGGCCCGGATCGATCTGAAAAACCCGGACGTACAGCTTGTGGCGACCTGCGGCTCGGAGGACGTGGAGCCGGAGTTCGAGACGCGCTGCGAGCGAACGCTGGATTTCGCGAAGCGCCGCAACGTGCAGTTTGCCGTAAATGCCAGCGCGTTCGGGCCGCTGCGCAAGGAATCGGGCGAGCCGATGCAGGTCGTGGGCCTCGGGGCGTGCGAGGGGCAGGTGTACTCGCCGCCGGACGAACGGTTCGGGGCGTTCATCGTACGCAAGGACGGCCGAATCCAGATCGGCAATCCACCCTATGACCTCGAGCAGGTTGACGAAGCGCTGTCGGGGTTCCACATGCTCGTCGAGAATGGGCTGGACGTGGTGGAGCGGACCGCGTCCAAGCAGTCGCCGGGGTTCGCCGGTGTGAACCCGCGAACGGCAGTGGGTGTCGACAAAGAGGGTGCAACGCTGTGGCTAGCCGTCTTTGACGGGCGGCAAAAGGGAATCAGATCGGAAGAGCACACGTCTGAACTCCAGTCACCGCTCATTATC
>CAZBFW010000357.1:0-1886 GCA_964491135.1 uncultured Phycisphaeraceae bacterium
CCCACCACCCCCCAATCCTACACTCTTTCCCTACACGACGCTCTTCCGATCTCTACGAGTACATGGCCGAGATGTATCTGCTGACCGATCGCCCGGAGGCGGCGTTGGCCGCCATCGACCAGCGCATCGACCTTGCCTGCCGCCACGATAATCATCGGATGGAGGCCGAGGCCTGGGAGCAGAAGGCCCGTGCCTTCGAGCTGCTCGGACAGACGGACAAGGCGCTGACGGCCCTGAAGCGCTCCGTGGAAATCTCGCAGCGTCCGTCCCCGCACGAAAGCCTGCACGTATACCTTGCCGAAGTGTGCAGGCGCCCGGCGTTCGGCTGATTCCGACCACTCGGCGCGGCATCCTCGCCCGCCCACTTGCCCCAGCCATCGCCCCCGGCTACCTTTCCGCGTGCGGGCGACACAACGTGCTCACCCGGCGGGGACGGCTGCATGTATTGCGCGCACTGCAACTACCTCCTCTTCAACCTCACACGCCCCGTATGCCCCGAGTGCGGCACCGCTTTCAAGGTGACAGACTACACATTTGAGCCGGGCTCCGTGGCGTTCGCCTGCCCCGCGTGCAGGACGATTTTGCCCGCGCCGGGCCCGGTGGGCATCCTGCGAAGCCGTCGCATCACCTGCCCGGAGTGTCACGCGACCTGCCCCGTGGATGAGGTCATGGTTCAGCCGCGCGTGGACGGTGCCGCGGGCGTGCTGGAGAACCGCACGGGGACGGCCCGGACGCCGTTCGAGAGCCTTCAGGACTGGTGGGACGTGTGTCGTGAGTCGATGACTGCTCCGGAACAACTCCTGCTGCACCGCGTTCACCACCCGACGGGCCATGCACTGGCCTTTGCGATGGTCACCGTGTTCCTGGCTACGCTGATCTGCGGCGCAATCCTCGGGGCGATCAGCCTCGGCTGGACCCTGGAGACCCAGTCAGGCATGCGCGTGGCGTCGATGCTGCTTTCGGTGCCGTTTCTGCTGATCGGTGTCGCTCTGGCCACTGGAGTCGCAGTGCCGCTGTACGTCGTTTTCATGACCGCAAGCGCTCACGTCGTCCTTATGGTCGCCGCGTCCAGCCGTCGGTCGCTACGCTACACCTTCCGCACGGCCTGCTACGCCTGTGGACCGCTAATCGTTGCGGCCATCCCCGTGATCGGGACCGTGGTGGCAGCCCTCTGGGTCCTATTCGCCTTCACGGCAGGCCTGCGAGCCGTACACCACGTGTCGATGCCCCTGGCCCTGATCGCCGTGTTCTGGCTGCCCGGAGTCGTGACCGCGCTGGTCTTCCTTCTGCCGTGACGGGCCGATACGCGAATGGGGGACACATGCACTGTGTGAACTGCGGATACCTGCTGTTCAACCTGACGCGGCCGGTGTGCCCGGAATGCGGCACTCGTTTCTCCGCGGCCGACTACGCGTTTCCGCCTGGATCGGTCGAGTATCTTTGCCCGGAATGCCAGGCGACCGTCGGCACCCCGGACTCATCCTGCTGGAGTGCGCGGGAGGAACGACGCCTCTGCCCGGAATGCGCCGGCGAGTTGGCTGTGACGACGGTCATGGTCCGTCCAATCCGGGCGGGTGTCGAAGGGCTTCTTCTGGACGGCGTGAATGCTCGTGCGCACGCCCTGAGCGTCGGGCAGTGGTGGTGTGTGTGCAGGAAGTCCATGTCGACCCAGCTCTTGTTCTTTCGGAATCGGGCTCGGCAATCCAACACGGATGCCTGGTGGTTCGCCTTGTTCACGGGCTTCCTGGTCACGAACCTCTGTGGACTCCTCTGGGGGATCCTGTTGCTGGGGCTGGCCGCGATGCGGGGCGACCTGGGAGTCCTGATGATGGCCCCGTTGTCGCTGCTGGCAGCGCTGATGTTGTCCGTGGTCGTGGGCGTCCTGG
>CAZBFW010000357.1:1896-5009 GCA_964491135.1 uncultured Phycisphaeraceae bacterium
GTTGTGGGCATCATGGCCCCGATTCTGGCTGGTGTGCTGATGGCTGCTCCGGCACATCTCGCGCTCATGGCGCTGGCGCCGCGTCGCTGTTCGCTGAACGAGACGTATCGAACCGCGTGTTATGCCCTTGGGCCCATGGTGCTGAGTGCGGTTCCCGTAATCGGTGTGTTTGTCGCTCTGCCCTGGACCCTGATGGCCTTTGCCAGGGGCCTGCATGCCGTTCATCGCGTGCCGATCGGCGTGGCAGTGCTGGCGGCCCTGTGGCTCCCCGTGCTCTGTTCAGGCGTGTGCCTTGTGATCTGACGTGCCGCGACCACGGGGATTGGCATGCATGGAAGACGGCACGCTGCACGGGCTTCCGGGCGAGAGCCGTCTGATCAGAGCCGGTGCCCGGGTGGCGAGGGCCGAAAGCTGCGAGAGGACACGTGCGTGCATTGTGCGAACTGCGGATACCTGCTGTTCAATCTGACGCGGCCGGTGTGCCCGGAATGCGGGCGGGCGTTTCGCGTTGGCGATTACCGCTTTGAGCCGGGTTGCGTCGAGTATCTCTGCCCGGGCTGCCTGACGCCGCTGGAAGGCGGTCCGCCAACCGCGGACCTTGCCGGCCGACCCTGCATGCGTTGTGGAACACCGCTGAAACCGGACGCCCTCACCGTGCGGCCCCGTCGGCCGGATGCTGTGGGCCTTCTGCGCGACCAATACGAAGATCCGGGCTTGCCACCAGGCAGTCTCCCGACCTTGTGGCCGGTCTGGAAGCGGGTCATGGCCCTGGATAGTGACGTCTTCCGCGACCGGGCGATACGGAGTTCGGGCGACGCGTACTGGTTCGCCGCATCGTGTTTGTTCGTGGCCATGGCCACTTCGGGTATACTGGCGTCCGGGCTCTTCTTTCTGATCGCGGTGGCGGTCGCCGACGACTGGGACATGATTGCGCCAGGTGTCGCCGCGGCTCCCATGGCCGTTTTTCTGGGTCTGATGAGTGCAGTCGCCGGGCCGTTGGTGCTCGGGGGCGGGCTGGCCCTTGCGGCCCACGTGGCTTTGACGCTTCTGGAGCCGAACTGCCGGCCATTCCATCACACGTTCCGCACCGCCTGCCATGCCATGGCCCCCGTCATCTTCGCCGGGATTCCGATCGTCGGGCCTCTTGTGGCCATGCCGTACGCCATGACGGCCTACGTCGTGGGCATCCGCGCCGTGCATGAGACATCAACGCTGGTGGCCGTCGTTTCCGCACTGTGGCTGCCGGTGGTTCTGATGGCACTGCTCGTGCTGTTGTAGTGTGCCGGGGCGGACGCTACCTGCCCTGTTCCGCCAGGAAGCGTTCCAGCGTGGGGTAGTATAGCGGGTGCTGGCCGATGTCGTTGTGGCCCGCGCCGTCGAGCATGACCAGGCGCTTCTGCGCTGAGCCGGCCGCTTCGTAGTTCATCGCCGCTTCGTCCGGATGGATCAGTTCATCCTCCCGGCCGTGCAAAACAAGCAGCGGGACCCGCACGCGTTTCATTTTCTGGCAGTTGGAGAAAACGGCCAGCTCATCCTCCGACAGCGTCGGCACAGCGAAGCCGCGCCGCAGAACCAGCCGGTAAGGGTCCGCGTATCCGCTCTCCAGAATCAGACCGGCCAGATCCCCCAAGGTGGCCGCCAGCTCGATGGCCGGTGCGCTGCCGAGGGATCGGCCCATCACGACCACGAGGGTTTGCGTATTGTCCCAGACGTTCGTGCGGAGATGTTTCAGAATGACGTGGCTGTCCGCCAGGGCCGACCGCAGCGTTGGCTCACCGTCGCTGAGCGCGTAGCCGCGGTAGCCGAAGACGGTCAGGGCCGCGCCCCCGTTGGCCAGCCGGGCCGCCATGCGGACATAGCTGTCCACGTCTTCGCCGTTGCCGTGGAACAGGAGGACTCGCACGCGAGGCGCCGGGCACGCATAGATGCGCCCGTGCACCCGCACGCCGTCCGCGACCGGCACAAGCACGTCCTGGGCGCCGGGCGGCGTTGCCCCGTCGTACAGAGGCGGCAGGAACAACCGCCGGTTGAACTCGGGACTGTCGAAACTGGAGGTCACCGTTTCCGCCCGCGTGATCTGGCTACAGGCTATAGGCTATAGGCTGTGGGCTGTGGGCTGTGGGCTATGGCCTTCGGCCTCTGCCCCCCACCCCTGCGGCCTTTCCCGTCGTTCTGGCGCAGTGGCCCAAGGTATGGACCTCACACGGTGACGCCCTCGACCGCGCGGCGGCCGAAGTCCAGCGCGCGGAGGTTCACGTCGATCACCTTGGGCCCCTTGGGCTTGAAGGTTTCGCGCAGCACGTCGGCCACCGTTTCGGGGCGGATGAGCGGTTTCACCGCGCAGAAGGCGCCGACCATCACGACGTTGGCGGCGCGATCGCTGCCGGCCTCCCGGGCGAGGTCGTTCACCGGCACTTCCACGAGTTTCACGTCCGATCGCGGCCGCTCGACCCGAATGAGCGAGGAGTTGATCATCAGCAGCCCGCCGGGACGCACCATGGGCCCGAACTTCTCCAGCGACGGCAGGTTCATGATCAAAGCTGTGTCGAACGCGCTGAAGATGGGCGAGCCGATCTCGTCGTCGGAGCAGGCCACCAGGCAGTTGCACGTGCCGCCGCGCATCTCCGGGCCGTACGAGGGAAACCACGTCGCCCAGAGCCCGTCCTTCATGGCGGACTGCGCGATCAGCCCGCCGCCCAGCAGAATGCCCTGCCCGCCAAAACCCGCGAAGATGATTTCTTCGATCATCGCTCTTACTGCCGCTCCGTTTCTGTCCGCGCCACACCGCCGTCCCCGCCGCCGGCCGCCGGCTGGTCGTCCGGGCCCCCGCTGAGCCGGTCCACGAACACGCCCGGCGGGAAGATCTTTGCGACGTTCTCGTCCACGTGCCGCAGCGCAGCCATCGGCTCCATGTGCCATTGCACGGGGCAGGCCGCCAGCACCTCCACCATCGCGAAGCCCTTCTTCTCCAATTGCGCCTGAATCGCCTTGCGCATGTACTTGCGCGCCGTTTTCAGGTGCTTCGGAGCGCTCAAGGGCACCCGAGCGAGAAACGCCACGCCCGGCAGAGACTGCAGCAGCTTGCACATGTCAATGGGATGCCCCATGACCAC
>CAZBFW010000358.1:0-4994 GCA_964491135.1 uncultured Phycisphaeraceae bacterium
CAAGGCCGGCCTGGTCGTCTGGGCGGAAATCCCCCTGGTCAACCGCATCCACGAATCACAGGCGTTCCACGACAACGCCCGGCAGCAGCTCACCGAGCTCATCCGGCAGAACTTCAACCACCCGTCCATCCTGTTCTGGGGTGTCCACAACGAGATCACCGCACCGTGGCTGAAGGACAGCCCGGACCCTACCGATCTGATCCGCGACCTGCATAACCTCGCGAAGACGGAGGACGCCACCCGCCTTACCACCTGCGCCGGCTGCGACCCGATCGACCATCCGGCCAACTGGCAGACAGACGTGGTCGCGCTCAACCACTACAGCGGCTGGTACGTTGGAGGGCCGGAAGACTTCGGTCCCTGGATAGACGGGATACGAAAGGCCCATCCGACCAAGGCCATCGGCATCAGCGAATACGGCGCGGGGGCGAGCTTCCTTCACCACGAGGACCCGCCCGCCAAGCCTAAACACAACGGCCCGTGGCACCCGGAAGAATGGCAGACGCTGGTCCACGAGCAGCATTGGCGCGCGATGCAGGAACGGCCGTACCTCTGGTGCACCTTCATCTGGAACATGTTCGACTTCGCCGTCGACGGGCGAGCGGAAGGCGACACGCCCGGCCGCAACGACAAGGGCCTGGTCACGTACGACCGGCGCACGCGCAAAGACGCCTTCCACGCCTACAAGGCGAATTGGGCCGACGAGCCGATGGTGTACATCGCAAGCCGGCGATTCCAGGAGAGAAAAACGGCGTCCGCAAACGTCCGCGTATACTCCAACTGCGAAGACGTCGAGTTGTTCGTCAACGAGAAGTCCCTTGGGTCCAAACGCGGCGATCATCACGCCTTCGTCTGGCCCGACGTTGCGCTGCAATCCGGCCCCAACGTGATCCGCGCCGTCGGGCGAATCGGGGATATGGCCGTGACCGATTCCTGCGAATGGACGGCCGTCCCCGAGAGCTGACCACCGCCACTGCGGCGTGCGACCCGGCGACGGCCTCCACCCGCGCACCCTGTACCACGAAGGGAACCACATAACACACTCCTGGCCAACGTGTTACAACTCAACACCGCCCGCCGTAGCGCCAGAACGGCAATTGCGCTTTTGGATTGGGACGCTCCGCGAGCGGCGAACCGCCCGCTCGTCGGTCTGAATGAGCGGACGCGAACGTCCCATTCACAACCAGGGGCCGATTCACGGCGACGAGGAGGAGAAGGCGATGATTTCCAACCGAGAGACCCCGCGATCCATCGGACGGCTTGTTCTGATAGTAAGCTGCGCCGGTATGGCCATGCGAACGACCGTCGTGAACGCGGTGACCTTCACCACGGACACGCTCATTGCGGCCGACGACGCGACGTACGACGGACAGGACGTGGTGGTCGACGGATGCATCGTCACCATCAACGGCCACCATCCGTTCAATAGCCTGACGGTCGTAAACGGCGGCACGCTGACTCATTCCGCCAACACCAGCGCCCGCGTGAACTGGATGGACCTGGCCATCGCAACAGACCTCACCCTCAACAGCGGCTGCGCGATCGACGCAACCGGACGCGGCTACACCGCCACGTACGGCCCCGGCGCCGGCTCCAGCGATTCGGGAGGCAGCAGCGGCGGAGGAGGCCACGGCGGAAACGGCGGGGATTCGTCCACGGCCACCGGCGGGCCAGCCTATGACCTGATGCACGCACCATACGATCTCGGCAGCGGTGGCGGCGCCGGAATCGTCAACGCCGTCGGTGGAACGGGCGGCGGTGCCATCCGACTGCAGATCGCCGGAACCCTGACGCTGGATGGCGACATTCACGCGGACGGCACGAACGGCCTGAAGGGCTACTACAACCGGGGAGGCGGCGGCGGGGCCGGAGGGGCCATCTGCGTCGAGGCGGACACCATCGTGGGTTCCGGCACACTGTCAGCCGGCGGCGGCAACAGCCTGGGCACGGCCGGAAGCAGCGCCGGCGGAGGCGGCGGCCGAATCGCCCTGAAGTGCAACACAGACGGCTTCGCCGGAACGATCTCGGCAAAAGGAGGAACGGCGGACTACCGCAACGGCGGCGCGGGCACGGTCTTCCGGCAGATCGGTTCAGCGACACCGCAGGTGCGCATCGACAACGGCGGGAACGCAAACCCGGCGTTCACGCCGCTCGGCGGGCCTGCCGCGTACGAGTTCATCGTGGCCGACGGCGCCCGCTTTTACCCGGAGCCAGGAGCCGACATCAGCGGCCTCACGGTCGAAACCGGCGGCGTGGTCTCCAGCCCGGCCGGTATCCCCCGTACGGAAGTGATCGTGCACGGCAACGCCACGATCGAGAGCGGCGGACGAATCGATGTATCGTACCTGGGCTTCGCCCCGGGCAACGGTCCCGGGGCCGGCAATGACGCATGGACCGGCAGCGGCGCCGGCCACGGCGGCTTCGGGGGCACCGGCAAGAACGGCGAGACGGTCGCGGGCGGCAGTCCGTACGACTCGCTCTTCGAGCCTGGCGAAGCGGGTAGCGGAGGCGGAACCGGAGGCACGGTAGCCGGCGGCGCCGGCGGTGGCATCCTCCGATTGATCGTGGACGGGACCTTGACGGTGGACGGCGAAATCCTGGCAAGCGCGGCGGATGGAATCCCCGGCGCCTACGGCACGGCGGGCGGCGGCGGCTCCGGCGGCAGCATCCACGTGACGGCCGGCGCCTTCGCAGGAAACGGTCTGGTTGCAGCAAACGGGGGCAACGGGGGTGACGGGGGCAACCTCAACGGCGGCGGCGGTGCCGGCGGCCGGATCGCCATTCACTGTGACACCAACACTTTCTCCGGCACGCTGGAGGCGCACGGAGGCAACAGCACCGCCAACCCGTGCGGCGGAGCAGGGACCATCTACGTCAAACCACAGGGCACCACGGGAAGCCTGATCATCGCAGGCACGGGAGCCGACAATACGCCGTACACACCGCTGGCAGACTCCGGCCCCTACGTTCTGCACGTGTCTGACGGTGCCCGGTGCCTGGCGGACGATCCGCTCTCGATCGGCGGCCTGGACGTCGGCCCCGGCGGCATTCTCACGCAGTCCGTGGGGAGCCCAGGCGTGCACCTCGACATTCAGACCGACGCCGTGATCCAGACCGGCGGCCTGATCGACGTGTCCGGCTGCGGCCACGGATCAAGCGCCGGTCCCGGTGCCGGAACCGGTGAGTGGCGCGGCGGCGGCGCCGGACACGGCGGAATGGGAGGCTCGTCCGACGTGGCGCTCGGCGGTGGAATCTACGGGTCCGTCAACGGGCCGGCCAGCCCGGGCAGCGGCGGCGGCTGGGGATACAGCCCGACCCAACTGCCGGGCGGACACGGTGGCGGCGTCGTCCGGCTGTTCTGCGGAGGAACGCTCTGCGTCGATGGCGAAATTCGGGCGGACGCGCATGACGGCGTCTCCGGCGCGTACTTCACCGCCAGCGGCGGCGGGTCCGGCGGCAGCGTGTGGGTCGCCGCAAGCACGGTATCCGGCACCGGCACGATCTCCGCCGCCGGTGGAGACGGCCGCGTCTTCGACACCAACGCGGGCGCCGGTGGAGGCGCGGGCGGCCGCATCGCCCTGTATTCGTGCGACTGGCAGATCGGCAACCTCACGGTGGCCGTTGACGGCGGCACCGGTCACTTCAACGGCAACACCGGCACCGTTCTGTACGGCTCGGCCGACATTCAGATCACGGCGCAGCCGACGGACGTATTGACCGCCGTCGGAGATCCCGTGTACCTGACGATCATCGCCGAAACCACGTCCGGCTCGCTGGCCTATCGATGGTACAAGGACGGAACCCCGTTGCAGGACGACGGTCACTTCACGGGAACGGACGCCGCCACGCTTCACATTGACGCGGCCCAACTGACGGACGACGGGCACTATGATGTCGTGCTGACGGACTCCTGCGGGTCGCTCGTCAGTGCGGCCGCTCGGCTGACCGTCCGCCTGTTCGGCGACGTGGACGCTGACGGCGACGTGGACCTGGACGACTACGGAGTGTTCCCGGACTGCATGGCCGGGCCGAACGCAACACCCGCTCCGTCCCTTCCCGGGATCACGCCGGCAACCTGTATCCACGCGTTCGACTTTGACGTCGATGACGACGTGGACCTTGCGGATTTCGCATCATTCCAGGAAGGGCTGGCGGAATAGCCGCGGCTCGACGAGTATGCGCCTTATGCGGAAACACCGAAGCCTGCCCCCAACGCGGGGCGCTTCGGTGTTTCTCTTGGTGATGCTTCAGACGTCAACACACCCGCCCACTGGCCCTACGACCCGCGGCGGCCTACCATCTGACAGGTTCGGCCGATTCGTAAACGCGAGCATGGAGGCTTTTATCGCCGCCGCGGGAGGTATAGGCCATGAAGGTGGGCGTCTTCAGCACGAAGCCGTACACGCAGACGTTTTTTGAACAGGCGAATGAGGCATTTGGCCATGAGCTCCTCTTCTTCGAATCGCGCCTCACGGTGGAGACCGCCGGACTGGTCGCCGGACTGCCCGCCATCTGCGCATTCGTGAATGACGTGCTGGATGCCCGCGTGTTGTGCACGTTGGCCGACGGCGGCACCCGCCTGATCGCCCTGCGCTGCGCGGGCTTCAACAACGTCGACCTGTCGGCCGCCCGGAGGCACAAGCTCACCGTCGTCCGCGTGCCCACGTACTCGCCGCACGCCGTGGCCGAGCACGCCGTGGCCCTGATGTTGACCTTGAATCGCAAAATCCACCGGGCCGCCGCCCGCGTGCGAGAAGGCAACTTCGCCCTCGACGGGCTGATGGGCTTCGACATGCACGGCCGGACGGCCGGCATCGTGGGCACCGGGCGGATCGGCTTCGAAGCGGCCCGCATCCTGTACGGCTTCGGATGCCGCCTGCTTGCGTACGACGTGGCCGAGAACCCCGACTGTGTCGCACTCGGCGTCCGGTACGAGGACCTGGACCGGCAGATCGGAAGAGCGTCGTGTAGGGAAAGAGTGTAGGATAGGGTGT
>CAZBFW010000359.1:0-4993 GCA_964491135.1 uncultured Phycisphaeraceae bacterium
TTCATCTCCAACCATTGCCAACAACCGGATCACGGGAAACGGGGCCAGCCCAACGGGCCTCGGCGGAGGCATCCACTGCAGCGAATCATCCCCGGTGATCATCCATAACAGGATTGCGGGAAACGTCGCCATGGTGGGCAGCGGCTTGCACCTGCATTACTCGTCTCCGACCATCGCGGGCAACACGATTGCAGACAATTTGGCCGGCTCCGCGGGAGGCGGAATCATGATGATGGGATCGTCGGGCACCATCATGAATAATACCATCTCGGGCAACTTGGGTGGTTCCGGTTTTGACGCGACCGTCAATGGTGGGGGTGTGGCCCTGATGTACTCATTTCCGCTGATCGCAAACAACCTGATTATGGGCAATGGCGGAGGGTTGGGCGGCGGCCTGGGGCTATACGAGTCGTCGCCGACCATCACCAACAACACCATTACGGCAAACCAGGGTACCGCCGGTGGGCTTTACCTGAAGGAGCGCTGCGCTCCGGTGGTTGCCAACAACATCATCGCTTTCAACTCGTCAGGCGTTCAGCGCGCGTTCTTCTCAAGCGGCAAGCCGACGTTTCGGAACAACTGCGTCTATGGAAACGCGGCGTTCAACTTTGAGATTATCGCAGATCCGACGGGGACGGACGGCAACATATCCGTGGACCCACGGCTTGCTGACTCTGCGTATGGCAACATGCACATCCAGGCGGATTCACCATGTGTGGACGCGGGGGACAACGCGTACATGAATGGCGATTCCGACATCGATGGCCAGCCGCGGATTCAGCCGGCAGGCGGCATGATCGACATCGGCGCGGACGAGTCCGACGACACGGTGTGGCCAGCGGGGCCGTACGCCATTGTGAGGGTCAGCGGGGACGGCGACGACGAGCACGATGGCTCGTCATGGCCTCTGGCCAAGCGCACTGTGCAGTCGGCGCTGGACGCGGCGGCGGCGGTTGGCGGCGAAGTGTGGGTGCAAGCCGGCACGTACTGCGAACGAATCACACTCCCCTGCTTTGCCCATGCGTACGGCGGGTTCGCGGGTACGGAGGCGCAGCGCGACGAACGCGACTGGATCGCGAATGTAACGACCCTGGATGGCGAGCAGTTGGGCTCGGTGGTAACGGCGCGAGCCGGCTACAGGGTCAGCACCATCGATGGCTTCACGATCACTGGCGGCAGTGCTTATCGGGGCGGCGGAGTGTGCGTGCTCGCTGCATCGCCGGCAATTGTGAACAACGCAATCAGGGGGAACACGGCCACAGCCATCGGCGGAGGCCTCGTCCTGCAAGCGACCGCCGCGTTGGTCGCGAACAACACTATCACGGGGAATGAGGCGGGCTACGGGGGCGGAATGGAGGTCCGTTTTGGCGCCCCGTTGATCACCGGCAACACGATCGCGGGCAACCGTGGATCGAGCGGCGGCGGCGGTGTAGGCGTAGCCTACGGCGGGACGATCGCGAACAACATCATCGCGTTCAATTCCTCGGGAATTCACAGGAGCGGTGGTTCGCCCACGTTGCGGCACAACTGCGTATACGGCAACGACTCGTTCAACTATGACGGCCTGGCCGATCTTACCGGCGCGGATGGCAATATCTCCGCCACCCCGCGGTTTGTACGGGTTCCCGACCCGGGCCCGGACGGCATCTGGGGGAATTGGGATGACAACCTCGGTGACGTGCGTCTGCGCGCCGGCTCCCCGTGCATCGATGCTGGCGACAACGCCTACGTGTTCGGCGCTCTCGATCTCGACGGCTACCCGCGCATCATGGACGGTGATGGAGATTCGATCGCCATCGTCGACATGGGGGCGTATGAGGTCCAGGAGTACACGGTGCCGGGTGACTTGGACGGCGACGGCGACGTGGACGCCGGTGACCGGGCCGTCTTTCTCTCTACGTATGGCCGATGCGAGGGCAACGCGGCGTTTCTGCCCGCGGCGGATTACGACGGTGACGGCTGCGTGACGTTGCCGGATTACCAGGCGTGGCTGGCCGACTACCGAGCGTTCAACGCCCCGCCTGTGATCCCACCCTCCGGCGGTGCCAACGGCGGGTCGGTGGGCTCCGGGCGCCGCGCGCAGCCGGCCGGCGTGAAGGCGGACGTGGCACCGTCGGGACGGATCACGCCTGTCGATCCCACGCCCCCGTCCAGGCCGTAGGCGGAGACACGGGCCGGCGCCTTGGGTGTGCCGACCATGCCTGGCAACTCGGGGGTGCAAGGCCCGCGTCCAACCTGATGGAGGTGAAGGACAAGCGACTGGCAAGGCCGTCACCGCGGACCAGGGCGATGTCACTCAAGTGGCCACTGACGTCCCGAATGTCGAGGTGGTTGGGGTCGCCCTGATGTACAAACATCGCTGGGCCATTGGAGCGTCCTCGCGTCTCTTCAGGCACGTTCGGGGGTGTCGGCATCTGCTGAGCCGCTGCGAGAACGGGATCGCGATCCAGATTGGCAGGGCGATCATCGCCTGACGGCTGGTCGTGTTGTGGACGGGCGCAAGTCCACCCTGCGGACGTACAGGACGCTCCGCCTGCTCGTGATGGGACTGGCCGGCGAGGGGGGACTCCTTGCACACGACAGAGAACTGCAACCTCAACCGCATCCGCTCTTGCACGCTCGCGACAATTCGTCCCTGAGTCCCTTGGCCCCGCCCGCACCCCGGGGAAATCAGCCTGCCGGCAGGCCGCGGCCGAGGCGGGGCAGGCTGTGCACCTGGCCGCGGAGCAGCTCGACCGCCTGCGTACGCACGGATCCCCGCGCCGACCGACCGGGCCACGACGAGTGGCGCCGCCAACTTGCCCGGGAAGTGGACGGGCCTTACAATCCACTGTACGAGCGTGGGTTGCGTCTTGGGCCCGCAAAGAAGGGAACAGGAGAATGAGCCCCTTGGATCGGTTCACTCGTCGAATCGCCTGGGTGTGCCTGCTGGCGGCAGGGGTCGGCGCATTTCCGGCGGCGGCCGACGCTCCCGAGACGACGCCGCGGGGCGTCATCATCCCGATCGATACCGACATCTCGGATGTCACCACGCAGAGCCTGAAGCGGCGCGTGGACCGGGCCCTGGAAGACGGAGCCACCGTGATCATATTCGAGCTGGACACGCCCGGCGGCATGCTCTCCAGCGCCTTGGACATCTGCGACTACATCAAGGGGCTGCGGAACGCCAAGACCGTGGCCTGGGTGAACACGCAGGCGTACTCCGCCGGTTCCATGATCGCCGTGGCCTGCGATGAGATCGTGATGTCCTCGCGCTCGACCCTGGGCGACTGCGGCGTCATCCTGGGCACCCCCATCGGGGCGGAACCCGTGCCGGAGGAACTGCGCGCCAAGGCTGAAGCGCCGGCCCTCACGGAGTTCCGGGAGTCGGCCAACCGCAACGGCTACAATCGGCTGCTGTGCGAGGCGATGGTCCTCAAGGAACGCGAGGTCTGGTGGATTGAGAACGCGACCACGGGGGATCGCCGCTTCGTCGACCCGATCGAGAAGGAAAGGCTCATTCCGGAACCGGGGAGCACAACCCAGCCGGCCGCGCCGGACTGGCAGCTCGTGACGACGTACTTCGATCCCGTTTCCGACAGGGACGTGGAGTTCACGAACCCGGTGATCGGTTCAAACGCGCTGCTCACCATGTCCCAGAGCGAGGCGCACGCGTTCGGCTTTGCCAAGGCCATCATCAGCGACACGGCCGAGCTGCAGGCCCGCTACGGACTCTCCGGTGAACTGCCCCGGATTACCTTCAGTTGGCTCGAGCGATTCACCGGCTGGATGACCTCCATGCCCGTGCGGGCGTTCCTGCTGATCATCATCCTCCTGGGCGCGTACGTGGAGTTCAACACGCCCGGCGTGGGTGTGCCAGGCTTGGTCGCCCTGATTGCGCTGGCCATTTTCGTTGGCGCGCCGTACATGACCGGGCTGGCCAACGTATGGGAAATCGTCATCATCCTCATCGGTCTGGCTCTGCTGGCCATTGAGCTGTTCGTCACGCCCGGGTTCGGCGTGCTCGGGCTGCTGGGCATCCTGGTGATGCTGGTGGGACTGCTGGCTACGTTCGTTCCGGAGGAACCGGGACGCAGCTTCCCCCTCTATTGGCCGTCACTGCCGGAGTCACTGGAGGCGCTGCGGTACGGTATCATGACGTTGGCCGCCGGCTTCGTAGGAGCGCTCGTCGGGGCATGGGCCCTGAGCAAGTACTTGCCGGAGCTTCCACTGCTGCGGCTGGCCGCACCGGCCAACCCCACGCGGGAGACGGTGGCCGTTGCGGACCCGTACCACGGGGCGGCGCAGCTCGGGGACATCGGACAGGCCGTTACTCCGTTGCGGCCGGGGGGCGGCGCTCGGTTCGGCGCGACCCTGGTTGATGTCATCACCGAGGGCGAATGGATCGAGTTGGGCGCTGACGTGGAAGTGGTCGAGCGACGTGGGAACACGGTGGTGGTACGGCGGGTTTCGTCCTGACGCGTCTGCGAATCGGACGGAGCGTGGTCGAGGCAAAGCATGTGGCAGAGTGACGCGGTTCTCATCCTGCTCTTCACGTCGGGCGTGCTGTTGCTGGTGCTGGAGTTCTTCATCCCGTCCGGCGGGATTCTGACGACCGGCGCGGTCGTCCTTCTGGTCAGTGCGGTGGTGCTGACGTGGCAACGCGACCCGCGCGCAGGCCTGGCGGCCGGAGTATCTTGCGGAGTTCTGGTCCCGGCGTTGTTCCTACTCGCTCTGAAGCATGTGACGCATCTTCCCATGGGCAAGCATCTTGCCCCACCGAACCCGGAGTCCTCCAGCGGCCGGACGAGTGCGGACGTAGAGGCCCTGCGCAGCCTCATCGGGAAGCGGGGGCGGGCCGTGACGCCGCTTCGCCCCGTGGGCGTGTGTGAGTTCGACGGGCGGCGCGTGAGTTGTGTAACTGAGATGGGTATGATGGAGAAGGGCGCGACGGTCGAGGGCTGCGGCCTGAGCGGGCGCGATTTGATCGTGCGGGCAGTGCGCGACGGGGAGT
>CAZBFW010000360.1:0-4971 GCA_964491135.1 uncultured Phycisphaeraceae bacterium
AGGACAACACCCCCGGCTGCACGCGGGAAGCGTGCGACTTCCGGGACCAGGCCGCAAAGCTCAATAAGAAGGGGGCGGTCGTGCTGGGCATCAGCCGCGACAGCCTGGCCTCGCACGACAAGTTCATCCAGAAATTCAAACTGCCGTTTCTGCTGCTCAGCGACGAAGATGGGGCGGTCTGCGAGAAGTACGACGTGATCCGCGAGAAGAACCTCTACGGGAAGATGGTCAAGGGGATTGAACGCAGCACGTTTGTCATCGACCGGGACGGCAGGATCAAGAAGGTGTTCCGCCAGGTCGAAGTGGACGGACACGTTGAAGAAGTGCTTGCGGCGCTGGACTGAAGCAAAGGGGATACCCGCGTTCTGCGGAGTGGCTCATGAGTCACACGATCTGCATGATTCCGGGGGACGGCATCGGGCCGGAGGTTTCGCAGGCGACGCGGCAGGTGCTGGACGCGTCCGGGGCGAAAATCGAGTGGATCACGTTGCCGGCGGGCGCGGCGGCGGCCGAAGTGCACGGCGACGTGCTGCCCGCGCGGACCCTGGGGGCCGTCCGCGAGCACAAGGTGGCCATCAAGGGGCCCATCACCACGCCCATCGGCAAGGGGTTTGCCAGCGTCAACGTGCAGCTGCGCAAGGCTCTGAACCTGTACGCAGCCGTCCGGCCCGTGCGCTCCATGCCGGGCATAAAAACGCGCTACGAAGGCGTGGAAATCGTGGTGATCCGCGAGAATTCCGAGGGCCTGTATTCCGGCCTGGAGAACGAGATCGTGCCCGGCGTGGTGCAGAGCCTCAAGATCGCCACCCGCACCGGCTGCGAGCGGATCGCCCGTTTCGCCTTTGACTACGCACGAAAGCGGAATCGCAAGCGGGTCACGGTGTTCCACAAGGCCAACATCATGAAGAAGTCCGACGGGCTGTTCATCGAATGCGCCCGCAGAGTCCATGAGGAGACGGCGCCGGACATCGCCTACGATGAGCTCATCATCGACAACGGGTGCATGCAGCTCGTGACCGATCCGACCCGATTCGACATGCTGCTGCTGGAAAATTTCTACGGCGACGTGATCAGCGACCTGTGCGCCGGGCTGGTCGGCGGCCTGGGTGTCGTGCCGGGCGCCAACTTCGGTGACGACGCCGCGGTCTTCGAGGCTGTCCACGGCTCCGCGCCGGACATCGCCGGCAACGGCGTCGCCAATCCGCTGGCCCTGATCATGAGCGGCGTCAAGATGCTCAACCATATCGGCGAGACGGCCGCGGCCGATCGCATCAAGGCGGCCTACAACGCCGTGCTGCAGGAGGGCGACCCGGCCGAACGAACTCGCGACATCGGGGGGACGGCCGGTACCCGCGAGTTCACCGAGGCCCTGCTTCGCCGCATGTAATTGCGGATAATGCCCAATTATGCGACAGAATTCGCACGGCCGCGCGTTGCCGCGCCCGGCCGCCGGCGATACGATTCCGCCCCCGGGGCAGGCGGGGCGGGCTCACCCTGCTCGTCACCGGCCGAAGGAAGTCGGATCGGTTGGATTTGGGAGTTACTGCAATGGCCGTCAATCTCAGCGGGCGCAGTTTCGTCAACATGAAGGACCTGAGCACGGAAGAGGTCTGGGAGGTTCTCAAGACCGCCGAGGCCCTCAAGCTGGAGCGTTTCCGTGGCCAGCCGCACCCGGTGCTGGCGGGCAAGACGCTGGCCATGATCTTTCAGAAGCCTTCGCTGCGCACCCGCGTTTCGTTCGAGGCGGGGATGACGCAGCTCGGCGGGCACGCGATCTACCTGGCCCCGTCGGACATCAAGCTGGGCGAACGCGAATCGACGGAGGACATCGCGCAGGTGCTGTCCCGTTTCGCCGATCTGATCATGGCTCGCACCTTCGGCCACAACATCGTGGAGGACCTGGCCCGCTACGCGACCTGTCCGGTGATCAACGGGCTGAGCGACCGCGAGCATCCATGCCAGATCCTCGCGGACATGCAGACCATCTGGGAGAAAAGGGGCCGCCTGGAGGGCCTGACCTGGGTCTACGTCGGCGACGGCAACAACGTGGCCCACTCCATCATGTACGGCGGCGCGCTGATGGGCATGCACGTGCGCATCGCCACGCCGCCCGGCTTCGAGCCCGACGGCGAGATCACCGCTGACTCGTCGGCCATCGCCCGAACCAAGGGCGGCTCGGTCACGATCGGCAACGACCCGCTTGCCCTGGCGAAGGACGCCGACGTGCTGTACACGGACGTGTGGGCCAGCATGGGCCAGGAGGCGGAGGCCCAGAGCCGGCGCGGCAAGTTCAAGGGTTTCCAGATCAACATGAAGCTGGTCAAGGCGGCCCGCCCGGACGTGGTGATTCTGCACTGCCTGCCCGCGCACTACGGCGAGGAGATCGACTACGAGACGTCCCGGCTGCCCAACTCGGCCATCTTTGATCAGGCGGAAAACCGCCTGCACGCCCAGAAGGCTCTGATGGTGCTGCTGGCGGCCGGTTGACGTCCGCGAGCGGGCATGGATGATCGAGTGGCGGCATGATCAGACACCGGTTTCCCCCCGTGTTGGGCCTGCTCGCTCTGGCGGCGGCAGCCTTCTGGGGTTGTTCTCCCGCACCGCAGCAGTCGATTCGCGTTGCCACGATCAACATTGCGCACGGTCGCGGCGCGTCCATGAATTCGCTTGGGCAGGTCATGCGCTCGCGGCGGGCCATTGAGCGAAATCTCGCTGCGATTGCCGCTTGTCTTGAACGTGAGGCCCCCGACGTGGTCGCGCTCCAGGAGGCAGATGCACCGAGTGCCTGGAGCGGGGATTTCGATCACGTCGGGTTCCTGGCCGATGCCGCCGGTTTCCCATATCGATTCCACGGGCAGCACGTGCAGCTCGACCGGGCCGGTGTGACGCTCCGCTATGGTACGGCCCTGTTGGCGCGGCGCCCGCTGGCCGATGCGCAGTCGTTTGACTTTGAGCCCGAGTGGCCGGAACCCCGAAAGGGCTTTGTCGTGTCCGGCATAGAGTTTGCCGGCCGGCCGGTACTGGTGGTTTCCGTTCACCTGCATTCCCAGTTTGGCGACGCGCGCCGGCGGCAGGCACAACTGCTGATCGAACGGCTTGAACACCTTCGCGCGATGTCGTCAGGGCCGACTTGCGCCGGCCGCCTTCCAGGCCTGGTCGTGATGGGGGATTTCAATTCCTCGTGGGATCGGCCGGATGACGCCGTATGTTTCATTGCAGACCGGCTCGATCTTCGCGCATATGAGCCCGGCAGTGATCGCTGGAGCACCTACCCGTCGACGCATCCGCGCCATCGCATTGACTGGATTCTGATCTCGACCGACCTCGACTTTCGCAACTACCGTTGCTGGCCCGACGTTGTTTCCGATCACGTCGGCGTTACGGCCGAATTGGTCTGGCGATAGCTTGGCGCCCACGAAGACCGCGCTCGAGACTATCATGGGTGGGGAGGGTGGGTATCCCTCAACTGTTCGGCTTGGTGTCCGGCGCTGGCTGGGACGTCTGCTGGTACGATTCGGCCATCCGGGGCCGGGTCATGCGGTCCAGGCCCATGTCGCGCAGCTCCTTGTAGCCGATGAGCTGCAGGCCGCGTTTTTCGATGGCGGCCTTGAAGGCCGGGCTGCACAGCATGTCCGTTTCGCCCTGGCGATGGGCGGCCATGTCCGGCGGCCCGCTGGGATTCAGGTCCGTCATGGCGGCCAGTTCGGGCGTGTTCAGCCCGGGGTGGACGACGAACAGGTACAGCTCCGGCTCCGTCAAGCCCTCCATGATCCGGATACCTTCGGCCAGCTTGTCCTGCGGTGCGGCGCGATACACGCTGGGCGCGTCGATCTCGCCGAAGTAACGGGAAACCCCGAGCTTGAACTCGGCGGCCAGTTTCTCGACGACCTGTTGGAGCTCCGGCGTGGACATGGCCGTCCCCATGTGATAGTCGACGTAGGACACGCGCAGGCCTTTGTCCAGGGCCAGCTTGATCTGGGCGCGGAGTTCCTTTTCGACCTCTTCAGTCCTGGGGTTGTGGGCGAAGAAAGTGGCTCGTGACGGGAAGAACCGGCCGTGCTCGTCCACCAGCGACGGCACCTCGCTGTACGGCAGGACCGGGCCCCAGCGGTATTCACGCCACTCTGCGTTGAGCGTGAGGTGCACGCCGATGCTGACTTCGGGGTGCCGGCGGAGAATTTCCACGGCCTCGTCCAGCCATGGCGTGTTCACGATCACCGAGATCGACGTGCACACGCCTTCTTTCAGCACGCGCTGCGCGGCCTGGTTGGCGGCGTGGCAGAAGCCCACGTCATCCATGCGGATGATCAGGCGCGGCGCATTGGCAGCATCGGGGGTCGCTTGGGCCGCCGGATCGGCGAGGGCCCAGACGCCTGCCAGCCCTCCGGCGAGCACACACAAAGAGGTCCACGTCATGATTCAATCTCCCTTCACGTGCCGGCACGCGCCATCAATATCTATCAGGTGCCGTGTCGAGGCAAGGGGTCGGCCCGCCTGTGCGGTCCCGGTCCAATCGGGATCTTTGTCCGCTCGATCTGCGTCGCGGTGCCGGCGCTTCCGATGTCGGCCCCCGGCCCGCCGGGGCCGCCGGGATTGCAGCCGGTCACTCCTCCAATGTGGGACGGGCTTTCCAGCCGGTCGCTCGTCCACTCGAGTCTATCGAACTGCTGGGATTTGTGTCTATACAGGCAGGCGGGCTGTGCGCGGGCGTTGCCGGACGGCGCGGGACGGGTATGCTCTGGCGCGGTTGGATCCAGGTGGAGGACACGTCCATGATTCACTCTCATTCGCGGGTGTGTGGTGCGGCTGGTGTGATGTGTGCCTTGGCCGCCTGCACGATGTCGGCTGGGTGCGCGCAGCCGTACAAGAACATCGTCCGGCCTGTGCCCACCCTGACACTCCTTTCACCGGAATTGGAGAACCTCAGCGACTTCAAGGTCGAGACCTACCTGACGGCGGATGCCCGGCCCG
>CAZBFW010000361.1:0-4965 GCA_964491135.1 uncultured Phycisphaeraceae bacterium
AATCCGGATCGCGGTGTCACGATAATGCTGATGGTCTATCGCCATTGGGGGCCCGGTTCCTCCCTTGCGTCGCAGGCATCGTACATGCACCGTCGAGGGCCGCTCGTTGCCTGTCACCTCGCGTTGCCCGGTTGCCGGCTCCGTTGGACCTCTGCGTCATGCGCGTGGGACCGCACCTCCGCAACGTCCCGATGCATCTGTTCGGTCAATTCCTCCGGCGTGGAGTACGTCTCTTGCGGACGCAACCAACGAAACAAATCGAGCCGCATGCGCTGGCCGTATACATTTCCCTCGAAGTCCAGCAGGTACGCCTCAATCTGCCGGGGACCCTCGCCAAAGGTCGGCGCGGTACCGATGCTGATGGCACTCGGCACCGACAGGTCTTCCACCGTCGCCAGCCCGGAGTACACGCCGTCCCGAGGAATCAGCACGTCGTCCACCGCCAGATTGGCAGTCGGGTATCCCAGCGCACGGCCCCGGTGATGCCCTGGGACGACGGTTCCGGTCAGTCGGTACGGGCGCCCCAGGCACAGGGCGGCCTGATGGACTCTTCCCTGCTCGATGAGCCGACGAATCAACGAACTCGAAACCAGGACGGTTTCACCTTCTTCGATCTGTAGCGCGATCGGGCCGACCACGCAGAGGTCAAAGCCGTGGCGTTGACCGAGCGTCCGAAGCAGGTCCACGTTGCCGTGCCGCCCTCTCCCGAAGCCGAACGACGCCCCTTCCACGACGTGCGACGGGCGAAACCGATCCACCACAACGTCGCGCACGAAGGACTCGGCATCCATGCCAAGCAGCGTACGGTTGCTCTCGGCCACGACGGTCAGATCGGCGCCCAGGGCCGCCAGATGGGCCAGCTTGTCTTCCAGCGTCATCAGGCGCGTCGGCGCCTCGGCCGGAGCAACGACCGAGAGCGGATGCGGCTCGAACGTGAGCACCACGAGCGGCTGCCCGGTACGGGCGGCCAGCAGGCACCCCTGGGCCAGTAACTGTTGATGCCCGCGGTGCACGCCGTCGAAGTTCCCGATCGTCAAAACCGATCTGGCAACGTCGAGCCTGCGTGAGTCGAGTCCGCGAACTACATTCATGGCTGGTTCCTGCTGCCGCGTATCCCCTGCTGCCGCCACATCCCAACGATTGACCGGTAGCTTAGGCAGCCCGTCTGCGTTTGGCAATCGTGTCGCCAGCACGACAGAGGGATCCCAGGCAGTTGACAGTGTCACCGACGTGTTGTCGAATGACAAATATGGTTGACGAGAGTTCCAGTCCTGCTGCGCCCGCCTGCCCGACCAACGTTGCGCTTTGCATCGAAGCGGAGGTGTGCCGCAGGCTTCGCGCGAGCCTGCGTCACCTCTGCGTGGGCCTGATCGATCACAATGTATCGGGCCGGCTTGTCACTCGATCAACCGAAGTGGGTCGCCTTTCCATCGGTCCGATTCAGATGGCGGTGTACGAACAACCGCTGTGGCCGTTGCGACGACTCCGGTCGTCTCGACGGCATCGAATGGAGGCGCTCGTCGAAAGGCTGGCGGACCTGCCGCCGACCGTGGTGCATGCCATGTCCGCGGACGCCTACGAAGTGGCCCTCCTTCTGGCTGAACGATTCGATGCGGACCTGGTTGTGCAGGTTACCTCGTTCCGGGACATCAAAGCGTTGGCGCCTGCTCTGGCGGACCGTGCAGACAGCCTGATCGCCGCCAGTCAGCCCCTCCTCGACCGGTTGGAGGCGATCCTGGTTTCGCCCAAGCGGCGGCCGTCGCTTATCCGGCCAGGTGTTCTGGCGGGCCCGGGCGCGACGTGCTTTCTTCGCCCGGAGGCCCTCCCCGCACTCTTGTGTACCGAGGCGTTCTATCCGGGGTCCGGCATCCCCGCTCTCTTGCACGCAGCCCACGTCCTCCGGCAGCGCAAGCGGGAGTTTCTGCTTTTCCTGACCGGTGCCGGTCCGCTGGAGGCCGACCTGCGGCGGCGGGCAAGCGCCCTGGGACTCTCGGGAACCGTCATCTTCTCTCATCCATCCGCTGGGTTGGATCGCATCATGATCGGTGCCGACATCTTCATACACCCACGGACGGACGACGCGATCCGCATCGATCCTCTCTCCGCTATGGCCAGCGGGCTGGCGGTTGTGGCTGTCCAGGGCGGCGCCTACGACTGTTTCGTCGACGGCGTGACTGCCACGGTGCTGGACGAGGCCAAACCGGACAGCCTGGCCGACGCCGTCGAACGGCTCCTGGACGACCCGGACCGCGCCAAGCACCTGGCGGAGGGGGCCATAAACCATATTCGCACCTACTATCCCATCAGCGCCATGGCGGAACAGACGGTGAAGGAATACCGCACATTCCTGGCTCGCCGGCAGACTTACGTACTGAACCGGTAAACCAGGAGTTCAACGCCTGCCTGGAGTTCCTGACTGCGGAACCAGGATTACCCGTGGGCCGACCGCCAGGCGCGGGCGTTTGTTGCGCGTATGGGTGGTTTGATGTATACTTTGGGTGGGTCGGAATGCGTTGCTTTCCGATGGCTGGAGTTGACCGGACACTGTTCTGGTCGATATCTGATGTAAGCTCCGGGACGCGGGCGCGGCGTCTCCGAGAGGTTCGAGATGGCTTTCAAAGGAGGCTCCCCGTGCGTACGTATGCGTTGACCCTAACGGTGTTGGCGTTGGTGTGCGGCTGTAATCTGGGATGGATACTCGGCATTCAAGGTCCGGGAACTCAGATCGACGGAGGTGACGACCAGACCGGTGATGAAACCGGCTCGGCAGCCCTGAAGACGTTTCAGTCTGAGGATGATCTGAAGCAGTACTTTGCCTCCGTGGCTCAGAATGATTTTCGAGGCCTGGTGGATGTTCCCGACGGCGGGCCAGTCTTTGACGAGGGCACGGCGGGGGAGCAGGACAACAGCGCGCTGGGCGGCGAGGGTGGCGGGGCGCCTGAGGATGGAACAGCGGCCCCGACGGACAGCGACCAGCCCGGCGACCCCGGCTTCTCTGACACCACGACCCAGGAGGAGGGCGTGCAGGAGGCCGACGTGGTGAAGAACGACAGCACGTACCTGTACGTGCTGACGGCGGGCTGGCTGCGGATCGTGCAGGCCTCGCCCGGAGAGCAGATGCAGGAGGTAGCCGCGTACGAACTGGGCGGGTGGGGCCAGGACCTGTACAAGCTTCCAGCCGATGCTGCGGTGGCCACGCAGATCGTGGCGATTACCCAGGCAGACAACTGGTATGGTGGCTACGCGGAGGAGGAAGTTGATATCGAGGTCGAAGCGGCGCAGGTGGAGCCGGCGATCGGTCTGTGCTGGTTCTCGGGCCCCGAGACGGTTGTCACGGTGTTGGACGTGTCCAGTCATGGCAGCCCCGTCATCGTGTCCGAGACGACGTTTGACGGCAGTCTCGGCTCCAGTCGGATGATCGACAACCGGCTGTACCTCACTCTGTTCAACTACCCAGACTACTATGGCGGGTTCCGGTTCAATGAGGTGCAGGAAGTCGATCTGACGACCCTGATCCCGGATTACACGGTGGAACTGGCGGACGGCACGAGCACCACCGGAGACCTGCTGAACTGGGACACGATCTATCGCCCGACGGACCCGGACGGACTGGGACTGACCTCCATCGTTTCGATGGACGTGACGAACCCCTCGGGGGTGACGGCAGTGGGTGTCATGGCGTACCCGGGGAATCTCTATGCGTCGCCGCAGGCGATCTACCTGACCGACACGGGGTACAACTACTCCACCGGCGATTGGCGGGAAACGACCGACATCTACAAGTTCGCCATCGGTGAGGCGGGGGTAGCGCTGGCTGCCGCCGGAAGTGTTCCCGGCCGCGTGCTCAATCAGTACTCGATGAGCGAGTATGGAGGCTATCTGCGTATTGCCACCACGACCGGTCCGAGTTGGGAAATGGAGAATGAGCGTCCGTCCGTGAACAGCGTGTACGTTTTGGGCGAGCAGAGTGGTGCGCTCAACGTGGTGGGCAGTTTGCAGAATCTCGCTCCGGGCGAGGAGATCAAGTCGGCCCGTTTCCTGGGGACGCGCGGATTCCTCGTCACCTTCGAGCAGATGGACCCGCTCTTCACGTTTGACCTCAGCGACCCGGCGAAACCGGTGAAAGTCGGCGAATGGCACGGCCCGGGGTTCTCCACCTTCATCCTCCCCCTGGGTGAGAATCACCTTTTGAGCGTCGGCGAGAGTGTGGACACCGAGGGCGACTGGGTCCGATCGAACGGCGTGCAGCTTTCCGTGTTCGACGTCACAGACTTCGCTGCTCCCCAACTCGTGCAGCAACGCATCATCGGCTCGTATAGCACGTGGTCCGAGTGCCTGTATAACCCCAAGGCGCTCACCTACTTCGCCGCTCGCAATCTCCTGGCCGTTCCGATCACGGACTGGGGCTGGGAGCTGGAGCCAGACGGGGGCGAAGGCGTTGACGTTGCGGAGCCGAATCCGGGCAATGACGAGCCCATGCCTGCCGACACGGGTGACGGCACGGCCAGCGCAAGCCAGGCCGAGCCCGAATTGACGGGCGGCTTCGACGGTGTCTATGTCTACCGCGTCACCGCGGAAACGGGCTTCGAGTACCTCGGCCGCATGACTACCCGCACGGAGGAAGCGACGGAGTGGTGGTGGTACTACAGTTCCTTCAGCCGGGGCGTGTTCCTGGGTGACAACGTCTACATCATCAACGAGCGCGGCGTCGTGGGCGCTCCGACCGCCGCGATAGACACGGCGCCTTGGCGGTTGTCGTTCCCCGTGGAGGATCTGTACCCCGAAGAGGTCATCATTGATGAGCCGACCCTCCCCACCGAGGACGAGGGACCCGTCTCGGAGCCGGAGCCACCGACGGAGCCCGGCGACGACGGGGATCCCGTAGAGGATCTGTGACTTGTCTGCGGACAAAGGTTTGCAGTAGACAGATCGGAAGAGCACACGTCTGAACTCCAGTCACCGCTC
>CAZBFW010000362.1:0-4956 GCA_964491135.1 uncultured Phycisphaeraceae bacterium
CGCCGGCGCCGGCATCGGCGGCGCGCTGTCGGGCCAGACTTCGCGCTCGCGCCTTCGCGGCAGGCACGATTCCACCGAGTGCTCGCCCCCGTATATGTCTTGCGTGATGGCCCGCATGACCTGCTCGTGCGTCTCATCGTCGATCGCTCCGCGAGATCGCAGGTGCTGGAGGAGCCGGGCCGTGGCGGCACGGTCATCGCTCAGGGTCGGTTCATAACGGGCGGGCGAATGTCGGCTCCGACCGCCGCGCACCAACCAGGCCACGCCGACCCAGATGCCGTGTCCGACCAGGACGATCGCCGCAAGGACGAAGAGCAGGATCAGGATGATCTCCATCACTCACTCCTTCTTTCGACCTGCAGGACGGTAATCCGCTGCCTTGCCCGCGTCATGTCTCGCGACGTCACTCGGCTCGTCCGCCGTCATGCAGAAGCTCCGCGACAAGCTCCTCCAACAACTCCAGTTCCGTCGTCACGACGTACCCTTTTTCCCAAAGCGCCTTTCCCGACAAATGGCCCGGGATGTGCTGCCGGACCGCGCTGCCGGCGGTCCGGAGGCGATGCGCCGTGCGCTGGGCAGAGTGATTCGGCCAGGTCTCAACAATGACGATGACGTGATCGGGCTCGATCCGCATCTGGCGGATCTGCCATCCGTGCTCGGCGGCCTCACGCTCCAGCGCCCTTCGCAGGGCGTCTGCGGCCGGCCCGACCAGCAACGGCGCCCGGCCCTTCGTGGCCCACCCCAGGCCGTAGGCGATCCGGTGCAGCACCCCCTCGTCCGTCCGCAGAATCCGGTGGAGCGTACGCTTCACACGGCTCAGACGGGAGGCGGACTGGATGATCTGAATCGAGCGGGCCTTCTCGGGCGTCCGTGTGATGTAGCCTTTTCTTTCCAGGGCATCGAGGTGGCCGCGGACGGCGTTGATGTTGGCCAGCCCGATGGCCTCGCCGATCTCCCTCAGGGTGGGCGGATAGCCGTGTTCCTGCTGAAACGTGCTGACAAAAGTCAGTACGTTCTGCTGTTGACAAGTCAGGGGTTTGGCGGTCATCGTGTACGCTCGAACACTGATATTATGTACAGTAACCACGCCCGGGGGGTCGTGTCAAGCGGTTTGTCCCGGTTTGTCCCCGACCGGGCTTCGAAATGCCGCAAAGGCGTGTCCGGCGATCGTCTTTTGCCATTGCCCGGCGAGCCCTCGTCATGCCGGGGTCGCCAGGCGGGTTCACGCCGTGCCGGCGAGGCAGGAAAAAGGCAGGATCCCTCTCGCGGTCGGCCGCAAGGGGAATCCTGCCTCTGGTTTGATCGGAGCGGACGTTCGTGCCCTCGGATCGGCACGCGAGAGGGCCGGACCTACTCCGTGGATTCAAAAGGGTCCATAGCGGGAATGGGGCCGCCTTCACCGTACGGCACGCAGCCGGTGGCGCACTCCCGGTACGCATAGCAATCGTTGCTGTACACCTGCCCATCGCTGCAGATCACTGGGTCCCAGAGGTCGTAGCACAGGATGTCGCGCGGGCAGTTGGGCTTCGGCTTCTTGGCCTCCAACACCGGGACCGGACCCCCGCCGGCCGGCTGGCAACCGGTCGCACAGGCCCGGTACGCATAGCAGTCGTTGCTGTAGATCTGCCCGTCACTGCAGATCACCGGGTCCCAGAGGTCGTAGCACAGGATGTCGCGCGGACAGCCGCCACCGCCGCCGCCGGGCTTCTTGGCGTACGCGTGGGTGACGAAAGCGACCGTGCTCAGCAGTGCCACAAGGAGCACCACGGTCAAAATCGGTACCATTCTCTTCATGGCAGTTCCTCCTACTTGACTTGCTTCTTCGGACTTGCCCGGAGAGTCATCCTGCCCCCAGATGACCCTCGAAGATACCCAAACTAGTTTTCCCGTCGTCCGAAGTCAAGATTCCCGGCGGCTTTGCAGACCACCAGAGGAAACCCAGACCGGTCGGAGGTCCGCCGGCTTATAAACCCCCCCATTTGCCATAATTGCCGCTGCGGCGGCCCTGCGGTACGTTTATTCCGGAAGTTGAACGCGCCGGCGCGAACACGCTTCGCCTCGGTGAGGCCGGCAGCCGGACCGGGCCGCGAGGGACAGGCGGGTCGCGCGGGCGCCAGCGAGGGACTGGTGATGCCCGCGATGCTTCTGGTCAGCTCGGTATCGGCCCTGGTCAGCGGAACCAATCTGCCGTTCCTGGCCGCGCTGCTTCTGGCCGTGTTGTTCACGGTCCTGAGCGTCCTCGGCCTGGGGGGTTCCGACGGCGACGCCGACGCGGATGCCGGTCTGGACGCCAATCACGACATCGACCTGGATCACGACGTCGACGTGGACCACGACATCGATGTGGATCACGACGTTGACGTGGATCACGACGTCGATCATGACGCCGAGGTGAACGCCGATCACGGCCCCGACGTGGAGGGCACGCCGGACATCTCGCTCAGCGCCGTCCTGTACTTTTTCGGCATCGGCAAGGTGCCGCTTTCCATCCTGATGCTGTCGTTCTTCTATGCCTTCGGCGGCATCGGATGGCTGTTGAATCTCTGGCTGACCCGTGGAAGCGCCGGGGCCGGCTCGTGGCTGGCGGCCAGCCTGCCGGGCGGATTCGTGGCCGGCCTGATCTCGATGCGGCTGGTGAGCAGCCTCCTGGCCCGCATCATGCCGACCCAAAACGTCTCCGGCACCGCGCCGCAGCAGCTTGTGGGGCTGCGGGGTGTTGCCGGGCTGCCGGTGACGGAATCCGCCGGCTCGGCCCAGATCACCGACCGCACGGGTACACGGCACCAGATTCGCTGCCGCGTAACACCCGGGACTCAGCCGGTGCCCAAGGGCAGAAACATCATCGTCGTCAGGTACGTGGCGAAAGACCGGTTGTACTACGTCGCCGCCGACCGCGCCGCGGCCGGGACGGGCGAACGACATACGCGCTAACTCCAGGAAGAAAGGGGGAAAACATCAATGGTACTGCTCATCGGTGCATTATTACTCGGCCTGGCCCTGGTGATCGGCCCGCTGGTTGTGGGCGAGCAGCTCCATCTGACGCAGGTCCAGATGGGCGTCTCCATCCTGACCGGACTGATCATCCTGTTCCTGATCGGGCTGATCTCCGCCATCACCAAGCTCTACCGGCGGACCTCGGCCAACCAGGCCTTCGTCCGCACGGGCGGGGCGGGCGTCCGGGTCATCCTGGACAAGGGCGGCTTCGTCGTGCCCGTGCTGCACAAGCTGGTGGAGGTTGCCCTGGAGACGATGCGGTTGGATGTCAAAAGGGTGGGGGCGGATGCCCTGATCACCAAGGACAACCTGCGGGTGGACATCAACAGCGAGTTCTACATCCGCGTCCAGCCGAACGCGGAGGACATTCTCGCCGCCGCCCGATCACTGGGCGACCGAAGCGTCCGGGCCGACGCGGTGAAGGAACTGGTCGGTGAGAAGCTTATCTCCGCTCTGCGATCGGTGGCCGCCACCAAGGACCTGATGGAGCTGCAGCTCAAGCGCGATGAGTTCGCCTCGGCGGTCCAGGAGAACCTCGCCGCCGACCTGCGGCAGAACGGGCTGACTCTGGAAACCGTCACCATCAGCATGCTGGACCAGACGCCGTCGGAAAACCTCAACCCGCACAACGTGTTCGACGCCCAGGGCCTGCGCAAGATCACCGAGATCACCCAGTCCCAGAACGTGGAGCGCAACCGCATCGACCGCGACGCGGAACGGGCCATCAAGGCCAAGAACGTCCAGACCCGCAAGGAAGTGCTCGACCTGGAGAAGGACCAGGCGCAGGCGGAGGCGGAGCAGACCACGGAGGTGGCCAACATCCAGGCCGTCAAGCTGCGTGAACGCGAGGAATACCAGATCCAGCAGCGGCGGGAAGTCGAACTGGCGGCGGTGCTCAAGGACGAGGCGGTCAAGAAGGCCGAGATCGCCAAGGAACAAACGGTCCAGGTCGCCGACGTGGTGCGGCAGCGGGAAGTGCAGAACGCGGCGGTGGAGGCGGATCGCACGGTCCAGGAGTCCGAGGTGCGCAAGAGCCAGGCCGTCGAAGTCGCCCAGCGGCTCAAGGAAATCGAGGTCGCCAAGCGGGAGACCGAACGGGCGGTAGCCGAGGCCCAGACCCGGGCCGCCGAAGCCAAACGCGAGGAGGAAACCCAGCGCATCGAGACCATCAAGGTGACAACGGCAGCCGAGCGTGCGGCTGCCCAGAAGATGATCAAGGAGAAGCAGGAGGTCGAGATCCAGAAGTATCTCGATCAGACCAACGCTGACGTCAAGGCCTACGAGCTGGCCAAGGTCGCCAGGGGCGAGCTGGAAGCAGCCCAGATGCAGAAAGAGGCCAAGATGGTGCTCGCCTCCGCCGAGGCCGAAGCCGCCAAGAAACGGGCGGAAGGCGCCCAGGCCGAACAGATGGTGCCGGTCACCGTCGACCGCGAACGCGTGGACGTGGAAGGCGCCCGCGTGGAGGTGGAGCGGCAGGCCCTCCAGAACAAGCAGGAGTTCAGCGAGGCCGCCCTGAAGTTCGAGGTGCAGAAGCTCGAAATCCAGGCCGGCGCCGAGGTCCAGAAGGCGTTCGCCCAGGCCGTCGGACAGATGCTCTCCCAGGCGAATATGCAGATCTTCGGCGACCCGACCACGCTGTCCAACATGACCTCCCGGTTCATGACCGCCGCGGGCTGGGGCCAATCGTTCAACGGCCTGCGGGCCGCCCTGCCCCCGGAAGCCAAGGAAACGGCCGCCCGGTTCCTCAGCGGAACCGGCGAAGCGCTCTCCAGCGTCCTCGAACGCCTCACCGGCCAGCGGGTCGACCCGGAGCTGATCGAGAACACGGTCCGCCGCGTCAGCGAGCAGAAACTGGCCGAGGCCGCAGAGGTCAAGGGCGTAGTCGCCCAGCCCGCGGCGTCGCGCGGCAAAACGCCCACCGGCAAGGACTCGTCGACCGGCCGCTCCTCGCCCGACTCCAGG
>CAZBFW010000363.1:0-4946 GCA_964491135.1 uncultured Phycisphaeraceae bacterium
TTTCCACCGCTTCTCCTACAGGGACATGGCCGACATCCTGGAAATCCCGCTGGGGACGGTCAAAAGCCGACTGCACGCGGCCGTCGCCGCGTTTGGCAAGCTCTATCGCGAGGAACAGAAAAATGCCCAGAACCCGCCGGACCTCTGACACGTATCGACATGTGAAGCCGGCGGGCGCTCGAGCCGTGCCGGCGCCGGGTCATGTAACATCCGTCAGGGCGAGGGGATGAAGCGATCTTCAGACCTCGCTGGGATTGGCAGAGCTTATCGGACATGAACTCCGAACTTTCGCAAATGCACGAACTTCTGTTCGATTACGCCCTGGATCGGCTGGACGAAACGGCTCGGGCCGAGGTGGATCGCCGGCTGGCGTCTGACCCGGTCTGGGCGGCCGAGTTACAGCGGATCCGCCGCGTGCTGGACCCGCTGTCCACCTGGGCCGCACCGGCCCCTCCCGCCCGGCTGGTGGGCGACATCCTGGATCGGATCGAGGCGGCGGGGCGGCTGCGCGTGCTGCCGGCCTCCACGCTACCCCCGAACGAGCGGCGGATGGGCGGCGGTCGGCCCATCATTTCCCTGCCGGAACTTGTGGCCCTGGCGGCCTGCATCATGCTGTTCGTGGGCGTGTTTGTGCCGAGCATGTCGCACTCGCGCTACATGGCGCAGCGGTCACAGTGCCAGGCCAATCTGGCGTCCATCTTTGGAGGTCTGTCGCAGTACGCCGGTCAGTTCGACGGCCAGTTCCCCAGCATCGGGCCCCGACCGGGCGTCAACTGGCTGCGGGAGCAGCCCAACACGCAGAACTTTCAGCCGATGATCCAGGCCGGCTTCGTGGCGCCGAACGTTCTCGTTTGCCCGTCGCAGGGCAAAGCCGACGCCCGACAAAAACCTCGAACCGGCACGCTGGTGATCTGTCGGTACAGCGTTCAGCACCGAGGCGGCGCCGGCCTGCGGCCGGACGGCCGGGTCTGCATTCCCATTGTGGCGGATGAGAATCCGCTGTTTGTCGGCCGGCAGTTCCACCGGCTGCCGAACCCGCTGGAGGCCAACAGCCCCGCCCACCGCGGTACCGGCCAGAACGTCCTGCTGAAGAACGGAAGCGTCTTCTGGATCACCCCGCCCGTCTACGACCCCTACCGCGACAACATCTATACCGCCGGCGAGGCCACGGAGTACGAAGGCACCGAGGCCCCCGTCTCCGCCACCGACGCCTTCCTCGTGCCGTAACTCCCGACGAATCTCCGGTTTCGCCCTGTGCCACTGCTTCTTGAGCAGTGGCTCCGGCCTCTCTCTGTGGCCCCGCCTTTCTTTTGTGGTCCCGGTTTTCTTTTGTGGGACCGGCTTTCCAGCCGGTCAGGAACCCCTCGATCCGTGCCACTGCTTCCTGGGCCGTGATGCCGGTGACCCTGGAAAAATCCGAAGGCCCCGGGTGAGCGGTCGCCCGGGGCCTTTCGCCCGTTTCATGTTTCTGTCACTCGATCGGGGGAGGCAATGCCGATCAGCGGCGGCGCAGCAGGGCCACGGCGCCAAGTCCGAGCAGAGCCAGGCTCGTCGGCTCAGGCGTCCAGTAGTAGGTCACGGTGACGTCCATGCCGATGCGATCGAGCGTAAGGTCGATCATATCCGGATCGAACACGCGCTGATTCGGCGGGACATTGCCCGGCCAGCGCGCGGGCTCGGCAATCGTCAGCGCCGAGAGGGTGTGCGTGCATGCCATCGTGGCGGTGCCGGTTCCGCTGAGCCGCGCCAGCATGTCTGCGTCGGCGTGCGACTCGTAACCCGCAATGCCGCTCTGCGTCTCGAACGGTTCTGCGCCCGCAAAGCCGGGAGCGCAGATCGCGCCCACGCCCGCCCTGGCATCGACATAGCCGGACGACTGATTCATCGGATACCACGGTTCGCTATCGAGCGTGCTGCTCCAGGTCTGCCGCCAGGAGAGATCGGCCCCGTGCCACAATTCAGTGGGGTTCGGGTCCACAGAGTAGGTGTAGTTTGAGTACAGGTAATGGTCCACTCGATAAGCTACCAATTCACGCGCGCCGCCCGCCGTGTCGAACTGAGGCAGGTCCAGGTTGTACTCGAATGTGGAGTCAAAGGCCGGAGCGTCAACGCCGAGGTTGAAGACGTGCGTCTCCTCCAGCCACTCATCCGCGCCGGCCGGCGATGCCAGCAGCACGGCCGCACTGAGCAGAACGAGACCTGAGAGCCAACGGCGTGGGGATGTTGTGATGGACATGAGATCCTCCTGTTGTTCCGAGCCGCCGGTTGACCGGCGTAGAGCCATACCCCGTGTCAGGTAGTCCGCACTACCCGCGACCAGACAACGAAACTGGCCAATCGAGGGGCAGAGAGATTTCCCCTCGGTGGAACGCTTTGGGAGCCGCCCGATGCAGCGCCGTGGCAAAGTCGGCGTTGCGGCGTCGCGGACGGGCTCGCCGCAGCGTTGTCTTCATCGTACAGCGATCGCTCAGAGATTGCAAGGCTTTCTGTTAGCTTTTGGAGAATTTGCTTTACTCCAAAACGGCACCGAGTAGAATGAATGCAGTAACACACGGCCCCATGCAGGGAGACTTGGCTTGGAATCAGCAGAGACCCAGGCTCCATCGAACGCCCCCCGCATGGACGTCAATGCGCACATCCTTAGTGTTGGTAACAAGTTAGCGTCATCCTTGAGCAGCCTCCTGTCGCAGGTGCAGGGTGGTCCACACGGCCCCAAGCAGCTCGCCGGCGTCCTGGGCGTCAACAAGGATGTTTCCCACCGGCTCCTCGGGGCGCTGCGAAGAAGGGACCCCCTCGCGGTGGTGTACCAGTTGCCGGGGCCGGAGCCGCTCCGGCGCGTGGTGAAAGCCTGCATCAAGAACGGCGTCCCGCGCGAGCAGACGCTGGCCGCCGAGGCGGCCATTCAGGAATTCGCCCAGCTCATCCAGCAGGAGGGCGGTGATCGGTCGGGGCTCGATGCGATCATCAGTGCGTGGCTGCCGTCGGCGCGGGCTCGATTTGAGAGCAGCGCCAAGCAACTGAGCTACCGGGCCATGCGGCAGATCAAGGGAGTGGCCGCGGAGGTCACCTTCAACACCGTATTTATCCATCCGGGGAGCCGCCCGGCTCGATTGGATGTGCTGCGTCTGGAAGGCTTGATCGGCGTCCGGCGCGTGCGGCCCGGGGGGTTGCTGAAACTGGGGCGGCACAGTCTTAACTCCCTTGACGTTGCCGGGGAGAACCCGCTCAGCACGCTGGACGGCGTGCCGATCGAGGGCATGTCCGGAGTTTTGCTGGAGCCGTTCTGCTCGAAGCCGGGCGTCAGGATCGAGGTGCAGCGGAAGGGGCAGGACGTGCTGTACCTGCTCGATTGGGGCGGCGCGTTGGGTCTTTCGTCGGCGCGCGACATCGTTATGGGCGAGGTACGCTGGGGCGGGATGCGCCGCTGGCGGACGCCGGGCGACAAGCGAACTAAGGCGGGCGGCGTCGTGGACATCAGCGTGCCCGCCCGGATGCAGGTGTGCGATTACATCCTGCACGAGGATGCGTACCCGAATTGGGAGCCGAACGTACGTGTGCTGGAGTTGGGGCCGCTGGGCTATGCGGAAGTGAACGATGAATCGCGCGACGTGGACGTACTCGACGTCGTCGAAACCGTGCAGCCGCTCGGCTCGGGGATCGAGCATTTCCGCTGCGAGCAGATTCCCCGCTACGACGAGCTGCTGCAGTACGCCTGCGACAAGCTGGGCTGGGACCCGCAACGCTTCCGCGGCTATCGATGCCAGGTCGACTATCCCATCGTCGGATCGCAACTGCAGTTCGCCTTCCCCGTTCCCATCGGCCCGCCGTGAAGCTACTCCCGGGTCTCCTCTTCGGTCGTCGGCTGGTGAACGGAGAATGCGTTGTTGGACATGTCGATGCCGTAGAGCTTGCGAACCGCGGCGTGGAGCACGTCGTCCGTGAGCTCGCGATTGGGGGCATCCGCCTTGGGCGGCCTGCTTGAGGACGTGCGAGAGGTGGCGTCCCTCAGACCGGCCAATGCCTGTGAGGCGATCGTGAGATCGCGAAACTGGAGCACAGTTGCGTGGTCCACCAGCATCGAGAAGATGCGTATGAGCAGGCCCATGCAAACGATCTGGTTCCAGACCTGCACATCATCCGTCGTCAGCGTGTCCGTAAGCTGCCTCATTGCCTCGTACGCGCGGTTCGCCCATTCGCGATAGATTTCCATGAGCGGCGTGGGCGCCACCGGCAGGGCAGGAGCGGGGACGGGCCTGGCGGCCTGGCGCACGTACGGCACGCGATCGGCGAAGCGGCGAAACTGGCGGCGCGACACGCCGTACTGTTCGCCCAGTGCGAAGACATCGAATAAGGCAGCTCGCGTGGTTTGGTTGACTTCGCCGGCCAGACGCTGGACGAGCGCCTGTCTGACGGATGCGGGGACCGCTTTCTCAAAGCGCGTCCATCGCTTGCCAGTGGCGGAGCCGCGTGAGGTTCCGTTGTGCTGCGGGTTCGTCTGCTCTGTGGTCATGGTCAGGATTCTCCTGTGCGTGAATAACATGGCGGGTGGTCGGTTGGGGGAAAGGGGGGAATAGGCACGCAGGCACGCAGGCACGAAGGCACGAAGGCACGAAGGCACGCAGGCACGAAGGCACGAAGGCACGCAGGCACGAAGGCACGAAGTGATGGACGCCGGCGGGGGCCGGCGGGGATCGCCTGAGGTCGTGCGCCGGGGCTGGCGCCCCGGCGGCGGCTCGTCATCCACGTTGGCGGGGAATCACGCGTCCCATCGGCCTGCGTAACCACGCGTTCGCTTGGCGGCGGACGGTGCATGAGCACCATGATTATGCCTCACCATGCGGCGGAAAACGGGTTGCCCAGTTTGCCTGGCTGGCCGGGCTCGCCCGAAATTTGTTGACCAAGATCGGAAGAGCGTCGTGTAGGGAAAGAGTGTAGGATAGGGTGTA
>CAZBFW010000364.1:0-4944 GCA_964491135.1 uncultured Phycisphaeraceae bacterium
CGCCCGCAAGTTCCTCGAACTGAGTGTACAGCTTACGGAGCATGACTCGCCGCGCGTGCGTGTGCGGCGGCATCGTGTTCCATACGCTTCCCGAGGCAAGTTCGGTGAAGCCCATGACAAGCTGGCAACTGCGAACTCCTCCCTCGTGGATATACTGATGGATGGTCCGCCGATTCGCCTCCGCGTCAGATCCGGCATGCACTTCGTTCGCTTCCGTGCGACGCACCACCGTCGTCGGCAGGGCCGCGTGCGCCGGGTAGCTCAATAGGTAGAAGCGGGCGGGCTCCGCCGGCCGGGCGCTGGAAAACACAATCGCCTGACTTCCGCGCCCGATGTACACACCGTCCTGCGGTGCCAGATCGTGCGCCCGCCCGTCCACGGAAACCGTTCCGGGGCCGCCGACGTTAAGAACGCCCAGTTCGCGCCGATCGCAGAAATGCGCCGCGCGAAGCTCCGCGGGCGTGGGCAGTTCCAGCGCGTGCGTTGCCGGCACCGCGGTCCCCGTCACCGCCCGGTCCAGGTTGGTCAGCACCAGATCCACGGCGTCGGGCCGGAACAGGCCTCCAATGACGAACGCAGACTGCAGCTCTTCCGTGTTCATGCTCAGATAGCGAACCGAGTCGGGTGTTTCATGAAATCGCATGGTTCGATTACTCTTCAAAAACGGGTTTGCTCCCGAAGACATCTCGCGTCTCCCTCAGGCCCGCACGAGCGGGCTCCGCCCCGCCAGTCGATGTTCGCCCCATGGCAGCGGACAACGCCTCGGCCGCATGCTTGACGTCCCGAGCCACGGAGGCAATGCGTCGCTTCGTGAAGCGCGTGGCGGCGGCCGTGATGCCGATCGCGGCCGTGGCCTCACCACGGGCGTTGAAAACCGTCGCGGCCAGGCACCGAACCCCGTCGTGGTACTCCCCATCATCCAGGGCGTATCCCTGTCGGCGAATCGTCTCCAGCTCGCGCTCCAGCGCCGCCGGCGTCGTGAGCGTGCGATCCGTACGCCGTTCGAACTTCGGACCGGGCAGCAGGGCCCGGACCGCCTCCGACGACATGCCGGCCAGCACGGCCTTCCCCGTCGCCGCGCAGTGCATCAGGACCAGCGTGCCCGGACGGCTGGCCACGCGGATCGGGTTCGGACTGTCGCACACCGCGGCGATGAGCATTCGATCACCCGCTCGAATGGCCAGGTGCGCCGTCTCACCGGTCTGCTGGGCAAGGTAGGAAAGCACTGGCTCCGCCCGTGCCGGAAGCTCCGCGGCTTCGACCGCCATCAAACCCAACCGCAGCAACCCGGGGCCTGCGCGATAGCGCCCCTCCGACTCCTCAAGCAAACCCTCCCCGCACAGCGTGCGCAGCACACGAAAGGCAGTGGTCCGCGGCATCGACAGTTGCCGGGCAACCTCACTCGGCGTCAGGCCCGTCCGCCGGGGCGCCAGCAAGGCCAGCACCCCGCACGCCTTGGCCAGATTGGGAATGCGGTATCTGTCCATATGCGAACGTTACGTTTCCAGATAGAACCATCATGCCGGTGCGGTCAAGGTTGTCAAGGCGCGGACGCGCCCGCCGACTGGATTTCGCCTTACAGCCGAGTACCATGCGCCGCGACTTGCGCCCTTCCCGACGACGCTCGGGAGATGCAAGCATCTCGGAGATACGGATCATGGCGGCGAAAAACGCAAGACGGATCGGGTGGCTTCTGGCGGCAGCGGCAATCCTCCCATTCAATCGGCCGGCTCCGGCGGAGGAGGGAGCGCAGCTCTACCAGGACCCTGCGCGGCCCACCGCCGAGCGAGTGGCGGACCTGGTCTCGCGACTGACCCTCGAGGAAAAAGTCTCGTTGCTGGGGCACCATGCGGCGGCCGTGCCCCGATTGGGCATCCCCCTGTACAACTACGGCAACGAGGGACTGCACGGAGTGGTGCGACCCGGACCGGCCACGGTCTTTCCGCAGGCGATCGCCCTGGCCGCCACCTGGGATCCGGGCCTCGTCCAGCAGGTCGCGACCGCCATCTCCGATGAAGCACGGGCCACGGACAACAAGGCCAACCACGAGCCGCAGGGCCCGTCCGCCGGACTGCACACGGTCTGGTCCCCGACCGTGAACATGGCCCGTGACCCTCGGTGGGGCCGCACGCCGGAGACCTACGGCGAAGACCCGTTTCTTACCGGTCGAATCGGCGTTGGCTTCGTGAAGGGCCTGCAAGGCGACGATCCGAACTACATCAAGGTCGTGGCCACGCCCAAACACTTCGTGGCCAACAACGAGGATGAGAACCGCACGGTCTGCAACGCCCGGATTTCAGAGCGGGCCCTTCGCGAATACTACCTGCCCGCGTTCAGAACCTGCATCGTCGAGGGTGGCGCCTGCTCCATCATGGGCGCGTACAACGCGCTCAACGGTGTTCCATGCTGCGCGAATCCTCGCTTGCTGACCGACATTCTCCGCGGGGAATGGGGCTTCCAGGGTTACGTGGTTTCCGACTGTGGGGCGATCACGTGGCTGCAAACCGACCACAAATACACCGCGACACCCGAGGAATCCTGCGCGGTCGCCTGGAAGGCCGGCATGGACCTGGAGTGCGGCGACGTCTTCCAACTGAATGCAGTCAACGCCGTCAAGACCGGCCTGCTCAGCGAGCAGGACGTCGACCGGGCGCTCACCAACGTGCTGGCCGTTCGCTTCCGGCTCGGAATGTTCGATCCGCCAGAGCGGATTCCCTACCATCGCATTCCGGCCGAGACCCTCGGCTGCCGCAAGCACGTGGAGCTCGCCCGGCAGGCCGCCCGTGAATCCATCGTCCTGCTGAAGAACGAACCGCACGACCACGCCCGGCTGCTGCCGATCGATCGCGAGCGGGTCAAGTCCATCGCCGTCATCGGTCCCCACGCGGACCGGTGCGAATTCGGGGACTATAGCGGCAAGCCGGCCAATCCGCCGGTCACGCCGCTGGAAGGCATCCGCAACCGGGCCGGCGAAGGCGTCGCCGTCCACCACGTCGCCTGGGTTCTGCCCGAGCAAGAACGCCACCCCATTCCCGCCGATGATTTGCGGCCCGCCGGCGGAAAGCCTGATGAGCGCGGGCTGCGCGGCGAATACTTCCACAACCGCGACCTGGCCGGCGAACCCGCCCTGACCCGGGTCGATGCGAACGTCAACTTTGACTGGCGCGGCGAGGATCCCGACCCCACGGTTCCCAAGGAGGATTACTCGATCCGCTGGACGGGACAACTCGTGCCCTCGGCTTCTGGAGACCGCGAGCTGTGGGTCCGGTCGGACGACGGGGTCCGCCTGTATCTCGACGGGAAACTCCTGATCGACCAGTGGCACGCGCGACCACCCACCTGGGACCATGTGGGTGTTTCGTTGGAGGCAGGCCGGGCGTACGACGTCCGCATGGAATACTACCAGGGCTCCGGAGAGCGCGCCGCCGTTCTCGCCTGGACGGATCCCGGTCCCGATCGAAAGAACCTGCAGGCCGAGTCGATCGCGCTCGCCCGCAAGGTGGATTTGGTCGTGGCTCTGCTGGGCCTCGATCTGGAGGATGAGCGGGAGGGGCGGGATCGGAAGGACCTGGACCTGCCGCCGCATCAGGAAAGGTTCCTGCGAGAGGTGGTTGCCGCCAATCCACGGACCGTGCTGGTGCTCATCAACGGCAGCCCGCTGGCCATTAACTGGGCGCAAGAGCACGTGCCGGCCATCCTCGAAGCCTGGTATGCGGGAGAGCAGGGCGGTAACGCCATCGCCGACGTCCTGTTCGGGGAGTACAATCCCGGCGGCCGGCTGCCACTGACGTTCTACGCGTCGCTCGACCAGCTTCCGCCGTTCAACGATTATGAAATTTCGCGCGGCCGGACGTACATGTATCTGAAAGAGCCGCCGCTCTACCCCTTTGGCCACGGCCTGAGCTACTCAACCTTCACGTACGGTGACCTTCGCTTAAGTGCGAAGGAACTGCCTTCGACGGACACGCTGGAAGTCACGTGCACGGTGGCCAACACGGGCGATCGCGACGGCGACGAAGTGGTCCAGGTCTACGTGCGCGACCTGGAGTCCACGGTGCAGCAGCCACTCAAGCGCCTGCACGCGTTCCAGCGCATTCATCTCAAGAAAGGCGAAAAGAAGCCGGTCTTGTTGTCACTGGCCGCTTCGAACCTGGCCTTCTGGGACGAAAAGGCGAATCGCTCCATCGTGGAGCCCGGCGCGTTCGAAGTCATGGTCGGCGCATCCTCGAGCGACATCCGCCTTCGGGACACGTTCCAGGTCAAGACGTCAGGCACGCCTTGACGGCATGGTCTCCGCGACCTCATCCCGGCACGGGCCCGCCGTACGGAGGCTTCAATCGTACAGCGGCTGTCCACAACGCGGCGGAGTTTCGGTGCTGGCATCTGCTTCCCCGCATGGTCTGTTTCCTTTCGCTGTGGCGCTCTCTCCGCACACAAGACTTGCCACCGGGCCGAACGGAACGGAGTCTCGGACGTGGCCTCCACGCAAGAGAATGTACTCCTTGCAGACTGCACGGCCTGTTTTGCGGTTTAGCCGCATCTTCCCCTGCTTCGCAGCCACAGACTCAGCATAATCCAAGCACGTGCATACTCACTAGCGTGGCCTACAGGGGGACGCCTCACGGCCTCTCCCGCGTCCGTGACCCGGCTGTCGGCGCGCCGGGAGCCTTGTGAGTCCGTAAGGTTGGGACTCTCGCACGGTGGAGCAGCCCCCCTGAAACGGCAGAAAACCCACGGCGTGAACCGGGCGACTGAGCACGGCGTGCATGGACAACGGGCGCCAGTGTGCTTGGTCTCGCCGATGGCGTCTGGGGCAACGCGACGTCACGCCAAGCCGGGCTACTGGATCGGCAAACCTCGTCCATGGGGGAGAAGGCGATTCACCCGGCGTTCCTGAGCCGCTCCTCGCGGTGCAGCGGCGAGATGCCTCCCGTCTGTCGGCCA
>CAZBFW010000365.1:0-4933 GCA_964491135.1 uncultured Phycisphaeraceae bacterium
CCCCCCCCCCCCCCCCCCCCCCACCCCCCCCCCCTAACCTACACTCTTTCCCTCCCCGACGCTCTTCCGATCTGGCCATCATCCCGCTCGAGACGTTCAGGGCCTCCCGGTCCCTGCGCAAGGTGTGCAAACGGCAGGTCTACTCCGTCGTGATCGACCGGGACTTCCCCACCGTCATCCGTGCCTGCGCCCAGCGCCCGGAGGGGACCTGGATCTCCGGCGAAATCGTCGAGGCCTACTGCCGGTTGCACGAGCTCGGGTTTGCCCATAGCGTGGAGGCCCGGGAAGGCGGACCACAGGGCGTCCTGGTCGGCGGGCTGTACGGCGTGGCCATCCAGGGCGCGTTTTTCGGAGAATCCATGTTCCACCGTCAAACGGACGCGTCCAAGGTCGCCCTGGTGCACCTGGTGGAACGCATGAAGGCCCGCAACATGCGGCTTCTCGACGTGCAGTTCATGACGGACCATCTGCGAAGCCTCGGGGCCGTCGAAATCCCTCGTCGGCAATACCTGGAGCGGCTGGAGGCCGCCCTGCGCCAGCCGTGCGCGTTCACCGACCCGCCGGAGGTCGCACCGGAGAGCGCCGAGTGAGCACGGCCCCGCCCCAGATGACGGCCCCACCCGCCGACGTGTTCCTCCGGAATATGGCCGCCCTGTGGCGCGTGGATCCGCCGCTCGCCTGCCGGATCGACGCCGTCATGGATGACCAGCGGCTGCCCGTCGAACCCACCCGCTCGGGCCACTGGACGGCCAAGGTCGCCCTCGCCGGAGGCCGCTCGTGCTACCTGCACTCCCGGTACGATCCCGCCACGGACGCCGCCAAGCTGCTGGCCGACGTCGATTTCGACGCTCACTCGTGCTACCTGATCCACGGGTTCGGCCTGGGATATCACGTGCGGGCGGTCCACGAACGGATCAAGGGCGACGCCATCCTCGTGGTCTTCGAGCCGTCCGTGCCCGTGCTGGCCACCGCCCTCGCCTGCGTCGACCTCTCCGACGTGATCGCATCGCAGCGCCTCATCATTCTGACGAACGCGGACAAGGCCGGGCTGCACGAACGACTTCGCCCCCATGCGCCCCTCATCATGCTTGGCGTCCACATCATCCTGCATCCGCCGTCCCAGCAGATCGCGGGGCCGTTCCATTCCGCCGCGCGGGCCCTGTTCATGGAGTACGTGGCCTACTCACGCGTCTCGATCATCACCCTCGTCACGAACGCCCAGATCACCTGCCGCAACGTCGCCAACAATCTGCCCGCCTACGTGGCCACTCCGGCCCTGGACATCGTGCGAGACCGATTCGCCGGCTTTCCGGCCATCGTGGTGGCGGCAGGCCCGTCGCTGCGCAAGAACATCGACCAGCTGACCGCTGCGCGCGGCCGGGCCGTCATCATCGCGGTGCAGACCATTTATCCCATGCTGCGCAAGCGCGGCATCGTCCCCGACTTCGTCGTGAGCCTGGATTATCACGAGGTTTCCAGGCAGTACTTCGAGGGAATCGAGCCGTCCGGCGACGTGCATCTGGTGGCCGAACCCAAGGCGACGTGGCACGTCATCGACGCATTCGGCGGCCCGACCTCGCTGCTGGACAACGCCTTCGCGCGGCTGCTGCTGGGGGACGCCCTGGCCGCCCGCGACGGGCTGCCGGCCGGTGCCACCGTGGCGCACCTGGCGTTCTACCTCGCCCGCTACATGGGGTGCGGCCCCATCCTGTTCATCGGGCAGGACCTGGCGTACACCGGCCACGTGTACTACATCCCCGGCGTCGAAATGCACCAGACCTGGCGAAGCGAGCTCAACCGCTTCAACACGATCGAGATGAAGGAATGGGACCGGCTGGCCCGCAACCGCGAGATGCTCCGCAAGGTGCAGGACACGGACGGACGCGACGTCTACACCGACGAACTGCTCTTCACGTATCTCGAGCAGTTCGAGAAAGACTTCGTGGGATGCCCCGTGCCGCTGATCGATGCCACCGAGGGCGGCGTACGCATCCGCGGCACGGAGATCATGCCTCTGCACAACGCGCTGGAACGGTTCTGCGGCACACCGATCCCGCCGGAGCGATTCGCCTACCGCCGGACGACGACGTGGTTCGACCCCTCGCGGCTCAAGGCCGGCCGGGAGGAAGTTGCACGGCGCCTGGAGGAGATCGAAATCGTGCGGAACATCTGCGACGAAATGACCGGCCTGCTGGAAGAGCTCAAGACCTTGACCGACCACCCGGACCGCTTCAACCGCCGCCTGACCCGGGTGGACGAGCTGCGTGTGCTGCTGCGCTCGGCCGACCGGGCATACCGCATCATCACCTCCGCTGCCCAGCTCGGCGAGCTGCGCCGGTTCAAGGCCGACCGCGCAATCCGGGCAGCCGCCGGAGACTCGGAGGTCCAGAGAACTCTCAGGCAACTCGACCGTGACATGGACGTGGTCCGCAGCGTGCGGGAAGGCGTGGATATCGTGAAGGACATGCTCCAGAGCGCTCTCGATCGATTCGACCGCGTTCTGGCGGAAGGGAAGATCGCGTGAGAATCATCGCCACCATCGAGGCCGACCTCCACCGCTCGGCCCTGGGCACGCGATCGCGCCTGGCGGACACCGTCGCCGGCCAGACGGTCCTCGCGCGCACGGTAAACCAGGTGGCCCAGGCCAAACGGCTCCGCGGCGTGTTCGTGGTCGGGCCCCACGACCAGGAAAAGGAACTCACCTCGCACATCACCGGCCTGCCCGCCATGCTCCGCACCCATTCCGTCGGCGACCCCGGCTACCGACCGCTCGTCCAGTCCGCACGCAAGTGGTCCTTGGAAAGCTGGCGCGGCGGCATCGGCGGGGCCTGCGTCCTCGACGAGTACCTCCACACGGCCGTCGTCGCCAGCCTCGCCCGGCAGGAGCAGGCCGACGCCGTTCTGGTCGTCCCCGGACCCTGCCCCTTGATCGACCCCGCGTGGATCGACCGGCTGATCGAATACTACGAGAGCGTGGCCGAGGAAACGAGGCTGGCCTTCCTGCAATCGCCTCCCGGTCTCACCGGCATTCTGTACCACACGGACCTTCTGATGCAGATGGCGGAGCGCGGCATCCCGCCCGGCTGGACGCTGAGCTTCAAACCCGACAAGCCGGAGCCCGATGTAGCCCAACGCAAGTGCGCTTGCGCGTCCCCTCAACCGCTTCGCCATGCGTCCGGAAGGCTCATCGCGGACACCCACCGCGCGATGCGCGCCATCCGCGACTACCTGACGACGCAGGACTACGGCGGGGCGGAGCACGTCGGACAGTGGCTCATCCGGCGAGAGGCGACCGTGACGCCGCCCCTGCCCCGCGAAGTGGAGATCGAACTGACCACGCAAAGCCCGCTGACCGGCGTCTCGGACATCGTGCTGCGACCGACCGTTCCAGCAGACCGGGCTCGCGGGCCGATCGACCTGGATACGATCCGCCGGCTGGCCGACGAGTTGAGCGCCGAAGACGATGCCCTGGTGGTGCTGGGCGGGTTTGGCGAGCCGCTGCTGCATCCGGAGTTCCCGCAGGTTCTGGCGACCCTGCGAGAGGCCGGCGTCTATGGAGTGGCCGTCCGAACCAGCGGGCGGGCGTGGAGCGATGCCGCGATCGAGGCGCTGGTCCGGCACAAGGTGGACGTGGTCAGCGTGCTTCTGGACGCCTGGACGCCGGAGCGTTATCGGACATTGCATGGAGACGGTCTGCAGACGGTACTCAGCGGCATCGAACGCCTGGGACACGCTCGGCAGCAAGCCGCCCAGCCCGCGCCTTTCGTCAACGCCGAACTGATCAAGTGCACGCACACATTGGACGAGCTCGAGCCGTTTGTCGACGGCTGGATCCGTCGCCAGGGGTGCGTCACACTCACCGGGTACAGCACGTGCGCAGGGGCCCTGCCCGATCTCCGCGTCATGGATATGTCACCCCCGGTGCGGACGGCCTGCCGACAGCTCCGCACGCGATGCACCGTTCTGGCGGACGGGCGGGTCCTGGCCTGCGACCAGGACTTCCTGGCAGCCCGGCCCATCGGCTCGCTGCACAGCTCCACCCTCGCCGCGCTGTGGACCGGCCCCGCCATGGAGGCCCTTCGCACCGCCCACGACTCCGGTCGGTTCGATGCCGACCCCCTGTGCGCCCGGTGTGCGGAATGGCATCGGCCGTAGGCAGGCTGCCCGATGGCCGGGGCGGAACGATACGTGGTTCCCCTTATGGCGGAACACCGTAGTCTGATTGAAGGTCACTTGGCATGGACGTAGACTGCTGTGGAGGCAAGCTTTAGGCAGGGCCCGGTGGGCGGCGGCGCGACATGAGAGACACCCAGCATCGGATCGTGGGCATCGACCTGGGAACCACGTTTTCCTCTCTGGCGTACGTGGACGCCCAGGGTCGTCCCGTGACTGTGCCGAGCGACCAGGGCGAGCCGGTCACGCCGTCGGCGGTCCTGATCCAGCCGGATCGAACGATCCACGTGGGCGCCCGCGCGCTGCTGGCCGCGGAGGATGAACCGTGGAACGTCGCGATCAACTTCAAGCGGGACATGGGCGAGAAGTTCTACCATCGAACGGTGTGCGGGCGGCAGTTCTCGCCGGAAGCGCTCTCCGCCCTGTTGCTGAAGAAGCTGGTGAAGGATGCGCAGGAGCAGATCGGCCCAATCGCGGGTGCCGTGATCACAGTGCCCGCGTACTTCGGCGACCGGCGTCGCAAGGCCACGGAAGACGCCGGCCGGATCGCCTCTCTTCACGTGATTGACATCATAAACGAGCCGACGGCCGCCGCGTTGGCCAACGCCTTTCGCTGCTACGTGGAGCGCGGCGGGTCCACCGCCCGCTTTGAACTGGCGGGGATCGCCGCCACCGCGCCGTCCACCACGCTCGTGTTTGACCTGGGCGGCGGAACGAGATCGGAAGAGCGTCGTGTAGGGAAAGAGTGTAGGATAGGGTG
>CAZBFW010000366.1:0-4928 GCA_964491135.1 uncultured Phycisphaeraceae bacterium
CCACCCACCCCCTATCCTACACTCTTTCCCTACACGACGCTCTTCCGATCTATACCCGCTTCCGTCCTGTCGCTCGTGGTGCTGAAGCGCCACCGTGGATACCAACTCGCAGAACTCGCCGGCCGACCGAACCATCTCTCCGCCGAAGGTCGCGTGCCGCTGCACCTGCGCAAACTCGTCCGGCGTCAGTTTGCCCGGCTTGGCGATGATCTCCGGCGGAATCCGCGTCTTCCCGACATCGTGCAGGAGCCCCGCCTGCCCGATCGCGGTCAGCTCGTCCTTGTCCTGATGCCCGAGCTGATAGGCCAGCGGAACCATGCACGTGGCCACGTTGACCAGGTGCGTCGCCGTGTAGAAATCGTGCCGGGCGGTGGCAAACAGATGAGAAAACGCGTCCTTATGGTGCAGCACAAACGTGGAGACCGCGTGCGACACCTCCTTCAGCGAGCCGGAAAGGCTCTCCAGACCCGGCTCCGACAGGGCCTCGTGAATCAGCTCGTAGCTCGTCTCGTAGATGAGCGCGGAGGCTTCCGGCGTCGGCGTCTCCGGATCCGCGGCCACCGCGGCCAGACACGTCTCCAACTGCCTCTGCAGCCTGGGCTGATCGGCGGTGCGGACGTAGATGAAGCGTACCCGGTTGTCCTGCAGACGCCGGCGGTCCACCTCCGTAAAGGGCACGACGCCGCTGGCGTACAGCGAAAACGCCTCGCCCGTATGGGCCACGTTCTCCGACCCCGGGCGAGCCCTCAGATAGATCGGCATCTGGTTCAGCACCGTGATGGGAATGTGCTTGAGCGGAATCGGCAGGTACCCCGCGCGAGACGAAGAGACAACGCTGCTGTCGACATTCGTTGTCTGAGACGGGCTCGCCACAACCGATTCGGTGCCTTGCATGTCGCGTGTCCCTGACGCCGGTGCCGGACCGCGCCCACCCATGCCCGCAACTTACGGGCGTGCGGCGCCCCCGCTTGTGCCACTCTTGAGCAGTGGGATTCACTGCAACCCACGGGCACAGGGCGCCCCCGGTTCTCCTACCGGCATATGTCGTGAACAAACGCGCCACCCTTGAGATGCTCCCGCCCATTCAAGTGCCGCTGCACAACGCGGGTTTCCCGACCGCACTTGGAGCGGCCCGCACGCTGCCTACCATGGCAGTCGCTGCGAAAATACCCAGGAACACGTACGGGATACCTTGTCACAGCGGAGGAATGTGGCCTGGGGATGATTATTCGCGAGATCGGCGGCAGTCGGGCCGCGAACGGCGCCGGGTGATGGTCAGGATAACCTCGCGAACCCGTCACGCCGGGGCCAACAAGTGACACTGTAGTCGCAATCTGCTGTCCCCGGCAGCCGATAGATTGCCATGTGCGGGCAGATTGTTGCCCCGGGGTACTCTGCGCAGGTTCCGATTCTCATGAACAGCCTCCGACGGGCGTGCCTCTACAACACGGAGCCGGGCTCCTCGAAAGCGCTGCGCGAGCAGATCGGGGCGGCCAGCGCGCTGGAGGTAACGCACGAAGTCGGCACGCCGGAGCAGCTGGCGGAGTTGCTGCGTCAGCGCGAGGCGAAGCTCATCATCTTTCACCTGGATCCGGACCCGGGTCCGGTGCTGGAAGTCATCGACCAGGTTTCCGTGCGATACCCGGACCTGGTTCTGATTGCGACGAGCCACCAGTCGAGTCCGCAAGTGATTCTGTCCGCGATGCGTGCCGGGTGCGATCAGTTCGTCTGTGAGCCGATCGAGCCGGGGGACCTGGGCACGGCGCTGGCGCGGGTGGCCAGCAAGAGCCGACTGACTCGAAAGGCGGGACGTTGCGTCTGCGTCGCGGGCGCCGGCGGCGGCTGCGGAACCACGTCCATCGCGTGCGGGCTGGCGCTGGAGATCGCGCGGCAGTCGGGGTCGCGGTGTATTCTGGCGGACCTGGACCTGCAGTTCGGAACGGTCGCGGTCACGTTTGACTGTGAGCCGCAGTTCAGCATTTTCGATTTGGCGCAGGAGCATGCGGACGGCGAGCTGGACCGCGCGGTCCTGGAGGCGGCACTGACCACGTTCCCCTGCAACGTGTCCATTCTGCCGCGGCCCGCGACCATCCGGCAGCAACGCAGCGTCACGCCGGAGCTGGTCCGCCGCGTCATGGACCTGCTGACCGGAAGCTACGCCCACGTCGTCGTGGATCTCCCCCGTCAGATCGACGCCTGCACCCGCGCCGTGCTGGACCAGGCGGACCTGGTGCTCATCGTCTGCCAGCTTTCCGTCCTCAGCATCGGGAACGCCAAGCGATACATGGACGTCCTGTCCGAGCTGGGTGTTCCGGCAGAGCGGGTCGAGGTCGTGGTCAACCGGCACGACGGCTCACGCGGGCTGATCACCATCGAGGACGCACAGGACACGATCGAAAAGCCGGTGTTCGCCTGGGTCCCCAATGATTACGCCTTCGTCTCGGAGCTGCTCGACCTGGGCCGACCCGCCGACGCCTTTTCCGCCGACAACCCCGTCCGGACGGCCATCGGCGCCATCGCGCAGAAGATCGTCGGCGCATCCCCTGTCCCCGCAGAGTAGGCTGTGGACTGTAGACGGTCGGCTGTGGGACGCCACGGGCGACTCGCCGCGGCGAGCTGTGGACCATAACCCGCCGGCTGTCTGCCGCGGGCCGCACCTTCCTCCAGTTTCCGGCCTCCACTGTTTGTGCGACCGGTTGGGGAACTGGTCCCACAGACCGGCTGGAAAGCCGGTCCCACAGAGGCGCCGGTCCCACAGAGGCGCCGGTCCCACACAGAGGCGCCGGTGCTACAGAGAGGCCGGTTCCGCAAAAGAAGGCGGATCCACGGTGGGCCGGCGTGAGGAGGGTTACTTGACGGGGGACGCGGCGCGCAGCCAGTTTTCGGGGAGGGAGCCGATGCGGCAGAAGCCTTCGATGCGACCGCCGTCTTCCACGCGGATCAGCGGGGCGGTGATGTCACCGCGGAGTTCGCCGGTACCGGTGACCTCCACCCGGCCACGGGCTTCCACGTCACCTTTGACCTTTCCCTGAACCGTCAGGTTGCGGACTCGGATGGGAGAGATCACCTGGCCGGTGCGATCGACGTAGATGTCGCCGCAGGTGGCAAACAGCCGGACGGAGTGATACGTGTTGATGCGATAGTCTTCCAGGATGAGCCGCTTGCGGCAGTGGCGACAGAAGACGGACATGGCCCGCTTGCCGACGAGGTTCTCCCCGTTGCAGTGCGTGCAGAGCACGGGCCGGGTCGAGTCGGGTTCCATCTCCACCTTGGCCATGGCGTCCTACCCGGAGCCGCCCTCGGTCGCGCAGGCGTGCGCAAAGCGGAGTGCGATCACTTCTTTATCACGGGCTGCGGCGCGTGCTTACTCGCGTCGTCCGGGCGCGGGGCCGCTGTGCCCTTCGCCGCGGCGTCCGACCCCACGACACATTTGCCGATGAAGACGGCGCCCTCGGCCACTTCGAGCCGGGCGGTGGTCAGGTCGCCCTCGAGCTTGGCCGACGCGGAGAGGTGGATCTTTCCCGTCGCGCGCAGGTTTCCCTTGACCGAGCCGTCGACGCGGATGTTGCCGGCCTTCACGTCGCCTTCCAGGGTGGCGCCTTCGGCGATTTCCAACTGGCCGGGGGATTCCACCAGGCCCTCGATGCGTCCGAGGAGCCGGACGCCCTTCTCGAATTTCAATTCGCCTTTGAACGAGGCGTCGGGTCCGATGACGGTGGGGAATTCACCTCGTGATGCTGCCTGCGGTTCGGCCATGTTTTGCTTCCTCCTGCTGTGCAAGCCTTTACGGCGTGGCGGGTCAGAGACCCCGCTCCCGCCGAATTAGACACTATACGCAACGTGGGACGCGGTATCAATGCGAACGGTCGATGCGCGGCGTGGCCGACGGGTCATGAAGACGGCCGGGGCGGGTGGGAACGGAGGATTCGGCGGCGTAGCTTGAATAACTCCTTGAACGCCCGAAGGATAACCCGCAGGTTGGCGCCGGTCTGGGAGCCGGCCGTGCGGGGGTAGTGGTGAACCCCGATCTGCCCGATGCGGTAGCCGAGCAGGCGGGCCTTGGCGAGGATTTCCGTGTCGATCAGGGCGCCCATGGACCACATTTCGATCTGGTCGAAGAGCTTGCGGGGATACAGCTTGAAAGCGCAGTCGATGTCACGCAACCGCAGGTCGAACAGCACGTTGACCAGCATGGTCCAGCACCAGGCGTTCAGCTTGCGTAGGCGCGAGTCCTGCCGGTTGAGCCGGTACGCGCTGAGGATGTCGAATCGGTTCAGCAGAGGCAGGAGCACGGCGATTTCGCGGAAGTCGAACTGGCCGTCGCCGTCGGTGTAGAAGATCCACTCGCGGGTGGCCTCTCGAAAGCCGCGCTGAAGCGCGCCGCCGTAGCCGAGGTTGGGGCTGTTGTGGACGGCTCGGACCTGCGGATGGGCGGTGGCCAGGCGGTCCGCGATTTCGGCGGTGCGGTCCCGGCTGCCGTCATTGACGATGATGACCTCCAGGTCGTCGGTGAACTGCCGGCCGGCTTCTAAGGCGGCCAGGGTGGTGCGCTCGACGTTGGCTTCCTCGTTGTAGCACGGGAAGAAGATCGTAAGGCTGGGGAGGCGGTTCTCCATCGGCGACTCCGAACGACAGGCGGCGCGCCGGGCGCCGCCCACGAACGGCACGTCCGGCTACTCTGGCCGTGCGGATGGTAGCAGGAAGGCCAGGATCAAGCGACGGATCGACGAAGACGAAGGCCCTGTCGTGGGCATGTCCCGGCAGGCCGGCTCTCCGGCCGGTCTTTCCGGGGTGAGTTGTACGCCGGGGGGGGCGGCGGTGGCTGGGCGATTCGGGCGGAGTCTGTGTAACAACAGGCCAGACGTTTGCCCGCCGGATGGCGTATGTGTATCATATAGATGGCACCGGGGCAGTCTTGCGGTTTGCCG
>CAZBFW010000367.1:0-4911 GCA_964491135.1 uncultured Phycisphaeraceae bacterium
GAGACGCGTGCCGAGACAATCGTCAAGCTCTGGAATGGCCAGAATCTTCCTGACCGTCTTTTCCACGTCGTATTCAACTCGCACAAACTCGATGACCGCGTGCAGGTCGTTGTTCGCGGTTGCCGGGTCGTCGGCAGGCTGGTGCACCACGACGTAGCTCGCCCGGATGTCACGGTCGCGGGGCTGCCCGACGCTGCCCACGTTGATGATCGCCTTCTCCTCGGAGGTCAACTCGTACCGATCCGCCTCCGCCAGGTCGCCCGGCGCGTCAAAATACGGATCGTCCAGGAACACGCCCGGAACGTGCGTGTGTCCGACGATACACGCCCGGTGGTTCGCGGCCAGCCGGTCGAAATTCGCCAGGATCTTGTTGGGGTTCGTGTACACGTCCTCGGAGAACAGGTACTCGTTGACCGGCCGGCGGGGCGAGGCGTGCACCAGCAGCAGCCCGTGCACCTCCATCCTCTCCGGCATGTTCCCCAGCATTTCCCATCGCCGGTTACGCAGCGCCTTGCGGTCTTCATCTTCCAGGACCTGCCGCGTCCAGTAGGCCGCCCGCTCGGCGCTGACGTTGAAGTTCAGCGGCTCAAAGAACACCGCGATGTCATGATTCCCGCAGACCGACTTCACATCCCGCTCGATCAACTGATCGAGGCACTCCAGGGGATTCGGCCCATACCCCACAATATCACCGCAGCACTGGATCTCCCGAATGCCCCGGCGGTCAATATCTTCCAGGACCGCCGTCAGCGCTTCGATGTTGCTGTGGATGTCCGAAATAACGGCAAACATGCGGCAACCGGTCTCGCGCGGGCCATCGATCCCACCGGGGCACACCCCCTCCCTTTCCATGCCCCGGTCGGGAGCCGGAGGGGTCCGGGATCGGGTGATGCTACTGGCGGGGCGGACCCCCGTCAACGCGGTCTGCCGGTCTGCCTGTCGCGCGGTTTCCCGAGTCGCCGAGGCGGTCCACGATGGTCGGCAGCGACTGGCCGGACGGGGCCGGAACAGCCACATCCGCTTCCGACGTCAAAGGCGTGGCCTCCGGGTTGACCTCGACGACAGTGGCACCGCCCGCCCGGGCGACATCGGCCAGCGAGGCGGCCGGATAGACCAGGGAACTGGTTCCCACGACCAGCATCAGGTCACACGATGCCGCTGCCCTTTCGGCCTGCGTCCACACGTCCGTCGGCAGCAACTCGCCGAACCAAACCACGCCGGGGCGGGCCAGGGCGCCGCAGAAGCCGCAGTGCGGAATGCGCTCGAGGTCTTCACCCGTGGAGCGCGCCTCTTGTCCACAGCGCGTGCAGCGATCGATCCAGATGTCGCCGTGGACGGCCAATACGCGCCGGGTGCCGGCCTGCACGTGGAGTCCGTCAACATTCTGTGTGATCAGCGTGAATCCGGGCTTCTTCCGCTCGAGCCGTGCGAGCGCGTAATGCCCGGGATTGGGTTTGCAGGCCAGCAGAAGGCGGCGCCGCCAGAGGTAGAACCGCCAGACTTCCTCCGGATCGGATGCGAACGCCTCGGGCGTGGCCAGCGTCTCCGGTCGTCTGCCCTCCCAGAGGCCGCCCACGCCGCGAAAGGTCGGCACGCCGCTCTCCGCCGAGACGCCCGCCCCGGTCAGACATGTGATGTGCTCCGCGCCGCGCAGAAGCTCCGCCACGCGCTCCAGCAGGGGAAGAAGCGAATCATTCGCCGCCATGGGTGTGCCTCGACCGTGCCACGGTGCGATCCGCGTCCGGACGCGCCGGATCCCCTCATACCGCTCGCAGGGAGGATTATTACGCAGGCGGACGGTCATGAACAGGCTCGCCGGCTTGCACGCGGCTGCCTCGCTCCGCGGGCGAGACGGTCGCGAGACGCGTTGACACCTGCCGCCGGAGCGCTAGCATGGTTCACTATGAAACCAACCTGTTCAAATATGGTCACCTGCGCGGCGGTGGTTTTCTCGAGCACGTTGTCATTCGCGGAAGTTGAACGCCCGCCCGAAGCCCGCGTCCGGGAGATTGCGGCCATGCTCGGGGCGGACCCGTGCGGCTTTGGACGGCCCATCACCGACCGCGCCGCCTGGGAGCAGTTCGCGCAGCGCGAGTCGTCACAGGCCTGGATGGCCCGGGCGGAGAAGCTCCTGACGGAGCCGCTGCCCGAGCAGCCTGACGCGCTGTTCCTGGAGTACACGGAAAACGGAAACCGCACCCGGTGGGAGGGGGTCGCCAACCAGCGGCGGGGACGGATCACGCCGTTTGTGCTGGCCGAATGCATGGAGAACAAGGGCCGGTTTCTGCCGGCGCTCGACGAGGTGATTGGCGCCCTCTGCGCAGAGCGCACGTGGGTCATGTCGGCGCACGATCCGGAGCTCGAGAACTTCCACGGGAAGGCGACGGACATCGATCTCGGATCGGCTCACCTGTCGGCGAACCTCGCGCTGGCAGATTACCTGCTCGGGGATCGGCTCAAGCCGCAGACGAGGGCGTTGCTGCGGGAAAACGTGCGGCGACGGACGCTTGATCCGTTTCTCGCCACGCTGGACGGGAACCGGCCGCCGGACCGATGGTTGAAATGGACGAACAACTGGAACAGCGTGTGTCTGGCCGAAGTGACGCAGGCGGCGCTGGCCGTGGTCGAATCGCGCGACGAAAGGGCGCTCTTCATCGCAGCGGCCGAGTTGTACTCCAGGTACTTCCTCCAGGGATTCACGCCGGACGGCTACTGCTCGGAAGGTCTGAGCTACTGGAATTACGGATTCGGGCACTACGTGTTGCTCGCGGAGGCAATTCACCAGGCGACCGGCGGAGCCTTGGATCTCCTGGCGATCGACGGAGTGAAAGAGCCGGCGCAGTTCGGCGCGCGGATTGAGATCTTCAACGGTCTGTACCCGGCGTTTGCGGACTGCCCGATGACCACCCGCCCGGATCCCGCCGCAATGTACTACGTGAGTCGAAGGCTCGGACTGGGTCTGGAGCCGTGGGAGCGGAAGGAACCGGTCTCGTCCCGGGGGTCGCTGTCCATCGTCCTCATGCATGGTTTTCCCAACTCCGCCACCCGGTCGGCGCCGGGGCCGGAGGCGTCCGGCGGCCCCGGCCCGCGGACGTGGTTTGCAGATGCCGGCGTGCTGATTGCCCGGCCGGGCGCCGGGTCATCTGCGAAAGTGGCCGTGGCCCTCAAGGGCGGACACAACGCCGAGCACCACAATCACAATGACGTCGGATCATACGTGGTGGCGGTCGGAAAAGAGATTGTCCTTGCCGAACTGGGCGCGGAAGTCTACACCGCGCGGACCTTCGGCAGCGGGCGGTACGACAGCAAGGCCCTCAACTCCTTCGGCCATCCGGTGCCCGTCGTGGCCGGTCAGCTTCAGCGGACGGGCGCGGAAGCGCAGGGCCGCGTGCTTAGCACGACCGTCACGGATTTGAGCGATACCCTGGTCCTTGACCTGACCTCGGCCTACGACGTGCCGCAGTTGGAGAAGCTGCATCGCGAGTTCGAGTACTCTCGCCAGGGCGACGGCCACCTGAAGATCGTGGACGAGGTCGTCTTTCGGGAGCCCCAGAGGTTCGCCGACGCCCTGATCACGTTCGGGCATTGTGAACGCACCGCGCCGGATGAAGTGCTCATCCTGGGGAAGAAGGCGGCCGTTCGAGTGCGCATCGCCGTGGAAGGCAGCCCCTTCGAAATCCGCCCGGAGGCCATCCACGAGGACCTTCGGGTGCCGGATCAGCCCACCCGGGTGGGAATCGAGCTGACCCAGCCCGTTGAGAAGGCCCGGGTGACCATGCTCATTTCGCCGGCCTCGGCCAGGCGGAAAAGCGACGCGCCGCCCGGCGGCTCGTTCTCCGTCGTTACCTCGGGCGGCGCGTGGTGCTGGTTCGCCGATCCCAGGGCCGTCTGGCACGACGGCCGGACGTACATCGGCTGGCTGGGCACCGACGGCTCCGTTCAGGTCGGTTGCATCGACCCGGCCGGCCGGATGCCCCGCGTCACCACGCTCCATGAAAAGCTGCAGAGGGACGATCACGACAACCCGGCCCTGCTGTTTCTGCCCGACGGGAAGCTCATGGCTTTCTACTCCCGTCATGCCGGCGACGAGATGCTCGCCCGCGTGTGCGGCGATCCGAAAAGGCTGGAGTCGTGGAGCGACGAGCGCGTTCTGCCCATCCACACCGAGCCGCGGCCGAATAAGAGCGTTACGTATCCCAATCCCGTTCTCCTGACAGAAGAGGACAACACGATCTATCTCTTCTGGCGAGGCGACAATTTCAAACCCAACTGGGCGCGGTCGCGCGACGCCGGTGAGTCCTGGGAGTCGCTTGGAACGGTGCTGTCGCGTAAGGAGAATGCGCAGGGAAACCGCCCCTACGTCAAGATCGCCACGGACGGCCGGAAGAAGATCCATCTCATCTTCACCGACGGACACCCGCGGAACGAGCCGCTCAACAGCGTTTACTATGCCTGTTACCATGACGGCGCCTTTCACCGGGCCGACGGCAGCCGGATCGCGGTCATGACGGATCTTCCGTTCGAACCGTCGCAGGCCGACAAGGTGTACGACGCGGCCGCCCACGGCAACGCACGCGCCTGGGTGTGGGACCTCGCGCTTGACGCGAACGGCCATCCGGTCCTCGTGTACGCGGCCTGCCCCACGGAGGAGGATCACCGCTTCCGCTATGCGGCATGGGACGGAAGCCGGTGGATCGACAACGAAATCACCTGGGCCGGTCCGTGGTTTCCCCAGACCCCAAAGGGCGAGCGAGAGCGAGAGCCGCACTACTCGGGCGGCGTGGTGCTGGATCATACGCAACCGTCCGTGGTGTATCTCTCACGCCGACGCAACGACCGGTTCGAGATCGAACGCTGGACCACGGCCGACCTGGGCCGGACCTGGCGATCGGAGCACATCACCGGGAACTC
>CAZBFW010000368.1:0-4903 GCA_964491135.1 uncultured Phycisphaeraceae bacterium
GCGGCGCGGGTTCTTCCGCGCGGGGTCCGGCACCGGGGCCTCGATGACGCGAATCTCGTGATACGGACTCCGAGCGATCGCCTCGGATGCCGAATCCGGATCCAACTCCTCCAGCCAGCAGTGACCGACCACGCGCCATTGCGGCGCCACACGCCGAGCCATTTCCACGTGATGCAGAATCACCGGATGCAGCAAGGCGGCCGGCGTGGGCAGAATGTGCATGGTGACGACATCATCCTTCCAGCGGGACAGGCACTCCATCCACCACCAGTCATCGAACCAGACGGAGATTTCACCGTCCGGATCGGTGGCTTCAATGTAGACGTCGGTCGGCTTCACGTCGTCGTTCGGTGGCAACGATCCGTCGCCCAGGGCTGCGATGCGGATGGTGCGAGCCCGTCGCGGTCCCTGCCGCAACCCTGCTGCCGCCTGTCTCTGCTCTACCCAGCTCGGGATGTCCATGCCCATCGGCTCCTGCCAGAACACAATGTCCACGTGACCCGTTATCGGTCGCTCAGACTTATCGACCCTTTGCCACGCAAAACTTTACGGCAGTGCAGCCGCGCAACCCGGCATCCCCGCAGCGGGGGCGCCCACGGCACGGGAAGTCGCTGTTACCTGTTGTAAGAGAACGTGTTAGGGACGATTGTCATGACTTCAGGAAGTAGGGCATGAGAGAATGGCCGGGGTCAATCTGCAGGTCACTCCCCTCCGCGAACCGCTCTGTGAAGGGTCGTTCAAGCACCGCCTGCACGCCCTCGCCGGCCAGGCAGAACGGCGGCGGATCCGCGGTATGGGTCCGCTTGTCCACCGGTGTAGGGTGGTCGGGCGCGATGAGGATTTTCCAGGCGTCGAAGGTGCGCAGCTTCTCGAGCACCGGGCCGACAATGTGCTTGTCCACTCGCTCCAGCGCCTGGATCTTCGCCTTGGCATCGCCGTTGTGCCCGGCCTCGTCCGGTGCCTCGACGTGAACGATGACCAGGTCGTACTCATCCAGGGCCTCGACGGCCGCCTGCCCTTTCCCGCGGTAGTCCGTGTCGAGGTAGCCGGTGGCGCCGGGCACGTGAATGATGTCCATGCCCACCAGGCGGGCCAGCCCGCGCACCAGGTCCACGGCGGCGATCACCGCGCCACGCAGGCCGAAGCGATCCTTGAACGGCTCCATCGCCTGGCTGCGACCCTGGCCCCACAGCCAGATGTGCGAGGCCTGGTTTTCCTCCAGCTCGCGCCGAACATCGTTGATTTCGTGGTTGTAGAGCAAAGCCTCGGCCTGCTCCATGATGTACCGCACACGCTCGGCCCCCGCGCCCTTGGGCAGGTACGGCTGGACCTTCTTCCCGATGATGTCATGCGGGGGTGTGCACTCGCAGTTGATCTCCGCAGCGTCTTTCAGTACGAGCAGGTGCCGATACGAGACGCCGGGGTAGAACTTCGCGTCCTCGGCGCCTACGTGGCGATTCAGGTCTTCGATGATCGTGGCGGCTTCATTCGTCGAGATGTGCCCGGCCGTGAAGTCATCCATGATGCCTTCGACGATGGTCACCAGGTTGCAGCGGAAGACCAGGTCGTTGCCGGCCACCTCGATGCCCTGCGCGGCGGCCTCCAGCGGCGCCCGGCCGCTGTAGTCCTTGGCCGGGTTGTAGCCGAGCAGCGACATGATGCAGACGTCACTGCCGGGGGAGAAATTGCGGGGGACGGTGCGGACCCGTCCCTGGCGGCCGTTCGTGGAGACCCAGTTGATGTTTGGGAGCGTGGAGACTTCCAGCGGGGTCCGGCCGCCCAGCAGATCAAGCGGCTCGTCCGCGGCGCCGTCTGGGATGATCAAGGCGTATTTCATTGGCGCGTCCGTGTGCTTCCGGTTGCAGGGCTGTGCCATCCGGCGGCGGACCGCGGACGCAGGCCCCTCCAACCATCGTCCAGCTCGCACCGCCCGGTATACTTTATTTTCGGCGGTCCCCGACGGCAAGGCGGACACGCCGGTTCACCGCGCACGGCACCGGTCCGGCCCCGCTGGACGGTCCGGGGGCCGATGGCTACAGTGTCTGCTCCGGCCCAGTTGGGGCGGGCCTTGCCTGTCAGCGCGGGACAGGGAAAGCGGTATTCCCATCAGAATGAAACCTGCGGGATCGTACCCATGCGAGAAAAGCGGACAGCATGCGTGTGGATTGTCGCCGCGATGGCGGCGTGTGCGTTGGCCGTGCGGGCCGATGTGCCGAAACCGGCCACGGACGAGGACATCCAGGCGCTCATCCAGGCGGCGGGGTCGGCCAAGGACTATGACGACGCGCCGTTCGTCTACCTGCTGGACGAGGCGGACGTTTTCGTGCGGGACTCGGGCCTGGCCACGACGGAGAGTTGCCAGGTCATCAAGGTCCTGACGGACGCGGGGGTCAAGGCGCTCGCCCGGCAGGTGCTGGAGTTCGACCCGGACACGTACCGCGTGACCGTTCGCTCCGTCCGGGTTCATCGGTCCGGCGGAGGCGTGGAAGAGGTTCCCCTGGCGGGCGTGATCACGCAGCCCGCGCCGCAGCACATGCTCTACTGGGGCAACGAGCAGCACGTGCTGGACCTGCCCCGGCTGAACATCGACGACGTGCTGGAAGTGCGAGTCAGCCGGACGGGCGTAAACATCGCCTACCTGGCGGGCGAGACCGCGGCGGCCTCCGGCGAGGCGGGTGAGCTTCAGCCGCCGATGCCCGGGCACTGGTTTGAGACCACGTTGTTCCAGGGCTCGCACCCGATCGTGCGGAAGCGGTACTCCGTCCATATGCCCAAGGACAAGCCGGTCCAGTACGAGGTGTACAACCAGCCGTTGAAGTCGTCGTTCTGGTTCAACACCGATCATCACGTCATCTCGTTCGCCGCGGAGGACATTCCGGCCGTCAAGAGCGAGCCGCGCATGGTGGCCCTGGATGACTGCGTGGCCAAGGTGGTGATGGCCACCGTGCCGGACTGGCCCATGAAGTCGCGCTGGTTCTGGGATGTGAACCAGGGCCAGTTCGAGGCGGACGATGCCATCCGGGCCAAGGTGGCCGAGGTGACGGCCGGAACCGCCACGGAGGAGGATCGCCGGGCGGCCCTGCTACACTGGGTGGCGGACAACATCCGCTACAGCGGCACGAGCCGCGGGCCGCGCGAGGGCTTCACGCTGCACACCGGCATCGAGACGTTTCACGACCGCATGGGCGTATGCAAAGACATTGCGGGCATGCTCATCACCATGTTCCGGGCCGCAGGCATCGACGCCTATCCCACGCTGACGATGGCCGGCTCACGCGTGGAACGCATTCCCGCGGATCAGTTCAACCACACCGTCGTGGTGGTCAGAGAAAAGAACGGCTCGTTCACGCTGTATGACCCCACGTGGGCCCCGTGGTCGCGGCAGATGTGGTCGGTGTCCGAGCCGCTGCAGGGCGTGGTGTACGGCACGCCGGAGGGCGAAGACCAGACGCTTTCTCCGTATTTCCCGCCGGAGGTGAACCTGGCCGCGTTCACCACGAAAAGCGCAATCGATGAGGCGGGCTCGCTCTCCACCTCGCTCCGCGCGGAGCTGAGCGGGTACGCCTGCACGGCGCTGCGGCGCAGCGTCTGGCGCACGCCGCCGGGCGAGCGGCAGGGGATGTTTGAGCAGGCGGTGGGCATTTCGCCGGCGGCGCGGATCGAACACGTGGAGTACACGGACCCGCTGGATTACTCCGTGGATTCCAGCATGGAAACGAAGGTAACGGCTCCTCACTATGCGGCCGGCTCAGGCTCGGTCCGAATGTTCCGGGTTCCGATGCTGTCGCATCCGTTCTCGTCGTTCCTGGCACCCGAGCTGACGTACCCGGTGGACGCAAAGACCCGCCAGTACGGTGTGCGATTGCGGGCGACGCGGATGCTCCGGTATGACGAGACGGTGTCGCTCCCCGCGGGCTGGGCCGTGCAGCAAGTGCCGGAACCGCGGAAGATCGACTCCGAGGCCGCTTCGCTCACCTTCGAAGCCAAACCCGTGGACGGCGGCCTCACCATTCACCTGGAGATGAGCCTCAAGCACCAGATCGTCCCGGCGGAAGACTACGCAGGGTTCAAAGAAGTTCTGGACGCCATGAAGAGCCTCAGCGAGGACTGGGTGCTCTGCACCGTGGATGCCGCTTCCTGACCTGAACGAACATGATGCCATGCATCTTCGAGAGCCAATCATGACCAGACATTGCCGATCCGAACGTTTCTCGTGTTCCCTGATGGTGGCATGCCTGACGGTCGCGTGGATTGCCCTGACAAGCCCGGGTTGCCAGGCCGCCCAGGCCACGGCGCAGCCGGGTGCGTCGCCCGTGCAGCGCCCCCAGGCCGCCGCGCCAGATGCCGTCATCCAGCTCTGGGAGCAGCGATGGACACTGGAACCGGACGGCACGCTCCGCCGCCGAGAGCACAAGAAGGTCCAGATGGTCACCACCCGGCTGGAACGCCTGCTGGGCGACCCGCGCCTGGACTACTGTGCCGGCACGGACGAGCTGATCATCCACACGGCGCAGACCATCCGGCCGGACGGCACCGTGCAGCCCGTGCCGGCGTATGCCATCAACCCGGTGGGCCCCGACGACGTGGCCGGCTGGCCGGCGTACCGGGACTGGCGGCAGACGGTGATCTCGTCGGTGGGTATCGAGCCCGGCGCGGTGGTGGAGCTGGACTACGAGGTGGTCACGCGGGCGGGCGTGGTCCCGTGGCTGGAGGCGGACCTGAACCTCCAGGACGCCCAACCGATCACCGAGCGCATTGTGTCCGTAACTCTGCCGGAGGGCTTGCCGCTGCACTACCGCCTGGACCGGGCGCAGCCGGTTGCGGCCCCCGCGGAAGGCGCGACAGGGGAATACGTCTGGCGGTTCACCAATCTGCCCGCCGTGCCGAACGAGCCGCAGTCGCC
>CAZBFW010000369.1:0-4883 GCA_964491135.1 uncultured Phycisphaeraceae bacterium
GGTGAAGGTGGTGCCCCGCCCCACCTTGGAGTCGACGGCAATGGCTCCTCCATCGTTCTGAACGATGCCGCGCACGATGGCGAGTCCCAGTCCGGTGCCGTGCCCTCGCTCTTTCGTGGTGAAGAACGGCTCGAAGATGCGGTCGCCGATCTCCGGCGAAATGCCCGTCCCCGTATCCTGCACCGCGATGCGAACGTATCGATCCGCCGATGTGCAGTGAACGTTCAGGTCGGCCAGGACTTTCGGTGACACTTCATCAGCACGGATGTGCAGCGTGCCGCCGTGCGGCATCGCGTCGCGGGCATTGATGGCCAGGTTCAGGAGAACCTGCTGCAACTGCGTGGCGTCGGCGCTCACCCAAAGAGCAGATTCACCGCTCGCCTCGATGTGCAATTCAACCGATGCGGTCACGGCGCGGCTGAGCAGTCGCTTCGCCTCCTCCAGCACCTTACGAACGTCAATGGCTTTTCGGTCCGCCGGGGCGTCGCGGCCGAAGTTCATCAACGAGCGGGTGACGCCTGCAGCCTCCGTCGCGGCCTGCTCGATGGACCGAAGCGCGGCGGCCAACGGGGGGTTACCGGCCAGCGCGGGTTTGAGCAGTTCCACGCCGCCCAGCATCACCGTGATCAGGTTGTTGAAATCGTGAGCCACACCCGCCGCCAACTGGCCGACGGCCTGGAGCTTGCGGACCTGGTGAAGCTGCTCCTGCAGACGAAAGCGGGCCTCTTCGTCCTGCTTGCGCTGCGTGACGTTCTCATAGATGGCGACAATCTCCCCGGAGGGCAGCTTGTACACCTGGTTCTCAAACCAGTCGAAACCGCGGCTGTCGTGGTAGGGCGCCGCCGCCAGATGCTCCGGCCTGCCCGTACGCCAGACTCTCCGGAGCACCTCGAACAGCCCCATCTCCCTGATACCCGGAAAGGCCTCGGTCACCCTCAAGCCCACCACCGGGCGGCCCACATGGCTCAGTGACCGCCCGGCGTCGTTCATGTCGATGAGGATGAAGTTGCTCCCGTCATCGACTGCCTCGTACACCGCCACGCCGTTCGCCATGTTGGTGAAGAGCTCGCGGTACCGAATCTTGCTTGCTTCATGAGCGGCTTGCGCGCGCTTCAGCTCCGTGATGTCGGAAAACGAAACCACGCTGCGCTTTGTTCCCGGAATCAGCCGTGCCATGACCAGCACGTCGCGCCGCTGCCCGTCCCCGTCAACCAACTGGGCCTCGTACACCGCCGGCGCCGAACCCGGGTCGGCCCGACGGGCCCGGTGGTATCGCAACATCCGCTCCACGTGCTCCGGCGCGACAAACTCCGTTCCCAGGGCCCGCCCCTCCAACTCCTCATGCGGCCGCCCGGTCAGCCGGGCGAACTGCTCGTTAGCCAGCGAGATGGTCAGGTCGTTCTCGAGGATGATCGTGGCCGAGCACGTCGTCTCAAACACGGCCCGGTAAATGCTCTCCGAAAACCGCAACGGCCGGTGTGCGACGTCCGAACCGCTCGATCGGGCGCTGGTCTCTCTCCTGGCCATCATCACCTCTCGCGGGTCCGCGTTGATGCGCGCGGCACGCCAATCGTGCCGCACAAGTGAACCTGAGACACTGCGTGGCTCGCACGGGTCCGCTGCGCAATCCGAAACAGCACAATCAAGGACACCCCCCGCGCTCAGCCACGCCGACGTGTGTGTCGCCGGTCGCCTTCAACTCCTGACGAGAGTAGCAGGCGGCCGCCTCAGTGTCGAGCCGGATAATGGGATCGAATGAAGTGCCAATGGAGGACGCCGCGAATGGGGTTCTTTGCGGCCTCCGTCAACCGCCCGTTCCTGGATGGCAATCAGTGACACTTGATGCAACAAGCGACCCGCGCGGGCTCGCTTCCGCGACACGCGGACCTAGGCCGTGGCCAGGCCCTCGCGGATCGCGTACCGGGCGAGATCGACGCGGTCGTGGATGTTCAGCTTGTTCATCAGGTTCGTGGTATGGTTGACAATGGTCTTCTCGCTGACCTGCCGCGTACGGGCGATCTCTTTGCGCGACATGCCGCGAGCGATGTACCGCAGGATTTCCAACTCGCGTGGCGTCAGCATGGACACACGTGCATTCGCCGGTTGAGAGAGACGCAGGCCGGCTCCGTCCGCGACAATGCGAGCGGCAACCTCCGGCGAGTAGTAAGCCGAGCCCGACCGTGCGGCATGGATTGCCGCGATGAGCGTTTGCGGTGACTCGCTCTTGGTGAGGTACCCTGCGGCGCCGACGGCCAGGGCCTCCTCGATGTAGCGATCGTGGCAGAACGCGCTGACGAACAGGATGGCCGTGCCGGGGCCGGCTTCGGCAATCGCCCGGGCTGCGTCGAAGCAGCATCGGCCGGGCATGTCGATGTCCATAAGCACGACGTCCGGCTTGTGAAGCTCCGCCTCGCGGACGGCAGCGTCCGCGTCCCTGGCCGTCGCCACGATGGAAAGGCCGGGCTCCTGGGACAGGCGCAATGCCAGGGCCTCGCGCAGCAGGTTCTGGTCGTCAACAAGCAGAATCGTGGTGGGCAGACTCATGCGAGGACCTCCGCCTCCGACCTCCGGTTGGACCGCAGCGCGGCAGAGGCGGCCGCGGCCAGTTCCTCCATTCGAAACGGTTTGCGCAGCCACTGCGTGTCCGGGTCTTGGTGTACATTCCACTCCGTACCGGGGCTCCCGGTGATGAGGATGGCCGGCGTGCGGCACCCCGCGGAGCGAATCCGGCGCAGGCACGACCAGCCGCTCAGGCGGGGCAGGTCGAGGTCCAGAATCAGGGCCCGCAGGTCGGAGCCGTGCTGCCCGAAGGCGGCCAGCACCGCGTCCCCGTCGACGGCCTGAATCACACGGAAGCCCTGGTTCTGCAAAACGGACGTCATGACACGGCGCAACGGCGTGTTGTCTTCGGCCAGCAGGACCAGGGCGTCATCGACGCAGGCCGGCGTGACGGGAGCCGGTTGCGGGGCCTTTGGTTCGGGCGCCACGTGAGCCGGCAGAAGGACACAGAATTCCGTTCCCGTTCCCGGCTCCGACAGGACGCGAATGTGCCCCCGGTGTTCACGGATGATGCCGTGAACGACCGGCAGGCCCAGTCCGGTGCCTTGGCCTCGCGGCTTGGTGGTGAAGAAGGGCTCAAACACGCGCGGCACCAGGTCTCGGGGGATGCCCACGCCGGTGTCGCAGACGAGCAGGCGAACCCAGTCCGCGCAGGCGTTCAACCCGTCCGGCAGCGTCCGCAGATCGTCGGTCGAGGCGGGCCCGACCCGCAGAGTCAGCCGGCCTCCCTCTGGCATGGCGTCCCGGGCGTTCAGGGCCAGGTTCAGGACCACCTGGTGCAGTTGCGTCGGATCGGCGAGCACCCATTGCGGCTGCTCGCAGCAGTCCGCCACCAGCTCGATGGATGCCGGGAGCGTGCGGGCCAGCATCCGTACGGAATCCTGAAGAACGTCACGCAGGTCCACTCGCTCCTTGCGAGCCGGGATACAACTGCTGAACGTCATCAGCGCACGCGTCACTTCGGTGGCCTGACGAGCCGCGTTCTCCACGACCTCCAGGGCGGCGGCGACCTCCGGCGTCTGACCCGTCTGCCCGCGGGCCTGCCCCGCATGGGCGAGGATCAGCGTGATGAGGTTGTTGAAGTCGTGGGCCACTCCCGCCGCAAGCTGACCCACGGCCTCCATCTTCTGTGCCTGGTTGAGTTGTTCCTGCAAGGTCGCGCATTCCGACTGCATCCGGCGGCGTTCCACGATGTGTCCGATGCGCTCCGCAATCACGTTCAGCAGGTTGCGTTCTTCCCGCTGGAACGGGCCTTCATCACAGGCCGGCCGTGCCTCCAGATACCCCACGTCGACCCGGCCCACGGGAACCCCCTCCACCTGGATGGGGCTCGAGAGAATCCAGGGCGCGTTCTGGCAGTTACAGGTGGCGATGGTGGTGTTCCCCAGGATCACGCGGGCGCAAGTGATGTCCGGGTATTGCCAGGAGGCGGGAATGGCGTTGACGATCTGCTGGAGCATCTCGTCGAGCGAGAGCTCCGCGTGCTCCACGATGCGCGAAATGCCGTACAGGCAGTTGAGCTTCTTCATCCGTTCCTGCACCGCGCGGGTCCGGTCGCGCAGCGCTTCGCGCGACTGAACAATGGAGATGAAGAACGGACCGAGCCTCGCGATCCCGATCAGCATCAGTACCGAGATGGCCAGCCCGACACTCTCCGCGAGAGCGTCCGGAGAGAACAGCTCGCTGTGGGCCAGGCACCGATGCAGAACGATACATCGCCGCACCGCCATCAGCAGCGCAACGATGGCAATTAAAAGCCAGGCGGCGGACCGGCCCGTGACCCGGAGCACGCGCACGACGAGCACCGCCGCAGCAAGCTGCAGCGCGGCCGCCAGGGTCACCATACTCGTGACGAGCATGTGGGGGGTGTCTCCGTCCAAGCCGATCGGTCCACAGGCCTGTGCTGGTGTATCGTCCGATCCCGCGGCGCCGCTTTGGACTTCCCATAACCATCCCGCGTTCGGACTCCGCAGGGCGATCGACGGCGGGTTATCGGACGTTGCGGCCGGCATTCCACGGGCCGACCGTCTGGCGCAGGTGTCCCAGGGCCTGCGCCGGGGCCTGCGGCGAGCCCGCTGGTTTTGAGGTCAAGGCACACCCAAAGCGGACCGATCCCACCAGAGCGAGAACAATCGGTTCTGCGGCAACGCGGGGGGTCTATCGGCGCAGCCCGCGGGCGGAAGGTCCGTTCGTCCGGTCGACAGACCCGGCGCATTGGCGTCGGGGCGGCCGCATCGACGTATCCGGCCCGGCGGCGTGCCTCGCCAAGGTCGAACGCCGGACGGCGGGACCGCGATGGGCCCGCATCGGAACGTGATCGCCTT